>JAUPWC010000301.1 GCA_030916665.1 Verrucomicrobiota bacterium | reverse complement strand
TGCGCTACATGCCCACGCTGCCCGATGCCGTCGTGCTGCTCACGGACGGTCTGCCCACGGCCAGCGAAAGCTCCCCGTCTTCCGAAGGCACCGACGACGACACCCGCATGCTGTTCCTGCGGCAGGCCGTGCGACAGCTGCCGCCCCGTATCCCGGTCAGCACAATCCTGTTTCCGACCAGCGGCGACCCGGGCGCCCCTGCGCTTTATTGGGAACTTGCCGGCTTCACCAAGGGCGCGCTCGTCAGTCCCTCGGTGGACTGGCCCGACATCGATCTCAAACTGTGATCCGCCGCTCCACAGTCCCGGTTTTCAGCCTGTCGTTCCTCGACTGCATCTGCTGCGGCTTCGGTGCGATCATCCTGATCTTCGTGCTGACGATGGGCTCGCAGAGCAAGGTCGTGCAGCAGCTCCGCGAGCGGCTGGAGCACATCCTCCGGCAGCAGCTCGTGTCGCTGGCCGAGCTGCGGCGGGCGCGCGACGAGGTCCTGATCAGCCAGACCCGGGCGGCCGAGTCCACCATCGCCCTCCAGGAGCGCGAGACGCTCCGGCAGCTCATGAGCCAGCTGGAGCTGCAGGTCGCGCAGCAGCAGGCGTCCCGCGACCGGCTGATGGTGGACATCGAGAAGCTCAAGACCGAGCTGGCCGTCGGGCAGAAGCCCCGGGAGATCGAGCTCAAGGGCGTGGAACCCACGCCGATCGGCCTGCCGCCGACCGGCACGCACGTGGCCTTCATCATCGACAGCTCGGGTTCCATGCGCGACCCCAACTCCGAGCGCATCTGGCCGATCGTGCTGCGCAAGTTCGACGAGGTGCTCGACGCGTATCCCGACGTGAAGGGCATCCAGTTCCTCGACGCCGACGGGCGCTTCATCATCAGCGGCCGGCAGACCGAGCAGCGCTGGCTCCCCGACAACGAGAACAACCGCAAGGCCATCAAGGAGGCGCTGTTCAACTACGACATCTTCAGCAACAGCAATCCCGTGCCCGGCATCGTGCGCGCCCTGCGCTCACTGTATGACGAGAACGATCCCGAGATGCGCATGACGATATTCATCCTCGGCGACGAATTCACCGGCACGGCCGACGCCGTGCTGCGGCGGCTGGACGAGCTCAACCCCAAGGGCGAGGACGGCAAGCGCAAGGTCGTGATCAACGCCATCGGCTTTCCCACGGCGGTGAAGATGGGTTTCTCGATGGGCAACACCGGCGTGAAATACGCCAACCTCGTGCGCGAGGTCTGCCACCAGCACGGCGGCGCCTTCATCGCCCTGCGTGAGATCGAGGAACGCGATGACCGCGAGACCGCGCGGGAACGCGAGCGCGAGAGGGAGCGGGTTCCCTGAAACCGGATTCCGATTTTTGGCCTGGCGCTTTGTAGCCCGATACTGCGCGGGAGCGCAGGGACCGTAACTCGCGACTGCACGGGAAAGTCCCGCTGCTCCCGCAGCGGGCCACGCCGGCAATCGAGGAATCCGGGCTGAAACGATCCGGTGCCGCACCGGCGGCGCTCAGATTCCCAGAATCCAGCGCAGGAGCTGGACGATGTTCAGGTTGCTCTGCTGCTGCTGTTGCTGCTGGGAAGGCTGGCCGGGTTGTCCGGGCTGACCCGGTTGCCCCGACTGGCTGGAGCTGGAACTCGATGAACTCGAACTGGAGGAGCTTTGCGATTGCTGCTGTTGTCGCGACTGCTGCTGGGAGGGGCGCCCCGGCTGGCCCTGTTGTGAGGACGGCTGGCCGGGCATGGCGACCTGCAAGCCCTGCTGCTGCTGTTGTTGCTGCTGCTGCGACGAAGACTGCTGCCGACTGCTCTGCTGCCCGGGCGAGCCGGGGGTCTGCATGAGGCTCTGGGACTGCTGGGAATCCTGGCCCTGTTGCCCCTGTTGGCCGCTTTGCTGGCGGTTGCGGCTGTTGCGATTGCTGCTGCTGTTGCTGCTGCGCTGTCCCTGCTGATCTTGGGAGCTGCCGTCGGCGGCCGTCTGGCCTTCGTTGGAATACTGGCCGGGTTGGGAGTCGCTGCCATTGGGCGTGCCATCGCCATCCATGTCCTCGTCGCGGTCGTTCGGAATGCCGTCGCCGTCCACGTCACCGTCCTTGGAATCGCTCACGCCGTCGCCATCGAGGTCGCTGTCGGCGGTGTTGGGGATGCCGTCGCCGTCCATGTCCCCGTCGTTGTGGTTTTCGATGCCGTCGCCGTCCCTGTCGCCGTCCTGGTCGTTCGGAATGCCGTCGCCATCCATGTCGGAATCCTGGCGGTTGGGGATGCCGTCGCCGTCCATGTCGGGGTCCTTGTGGTCGGGAATGCCGTCGCCGTCCCTGTCGCCGTCGCCGCCGGTGGGTTTGCCGTCGAGATCGTGGTCCTCCTTGCCGCCGCCCCCCTTGCTGCCGCCGCCTTCGCCGCGGCGGCCCATCTCGCCGCTGAAGGTGAAGCGCACGACGTCGATCTCGCTGGTGTCGAGGGTGGGGCGGGTGCGGATGGCCGCGTCGCGCACGGCCTCAAGTTCCCAGCGGGCCTTGCGGGCGGAGTCCTCGTCGGACAGCGGGCCGAAGAGGTAGGTGAGGTTCTCGTGCTTGTAGCGCACATACCAACCTTCGTCGCCCGGGCCGAGACCGGTGACATTGATGCCGGCATACTTCTCGTTGAACTCCGTCTCGGCGAACTGCCAGAGGTCGGCGATGCCTTCGACGGGAAAGATTACGGTCTTGGCCGGTGCTCCGGTTGCGAGCAAACCGAGCAGCAGGAGGGGCAGGAGGCGTTTCATGGGCGGTTCAGAGACCCTTGGGGATGACTTTGCCCTTCTCGACACCCTGATTGCGATTGTTGCCCTGCTGGCCGGGAGGAACGGGTTTTTCGTATTGCTGGGCCTTGCTCGGCTCGTTGCCGACCGTGTCGGGAGTCTGGGGGACGGTTTGGATCTGCAGCGTGGCATCGCCGATCTTCATGTCGCGGGCTCCGGTGGGCTGGGGGCCGCCCTGCTGGGGCTGGCCCTGCAGGCTTTGGGCTTGGGCACCGGCCGCCTCGGATTGCGGACCTTGCGCTGCTGTCTGCGATGATCCGCCCTGGCCGGATTCTGGGGTGAGATCTATTTGGGGCAGGCTGGGCTGGCCGCCGCCGGAGGCACCGCCGCTCGGGAGGCTGGGCAAACCGGGCAGGCCCGGCAACGCGGGTTGGGGCAGGGAAGGGCCGACCTTGTCGGCCTGTTCGTTCTGCTCTTCGCCCATCTCGATTTCCGAAATCATCCCGTAGAGCGGGCGCTTCTCGGGTTCGTATTTGGAGCCGTCGAGCAGGTCGGGATCGGGCAGCACGGCCTTGCCCTTGGCGACGGGCTTGGCCGTCGATGTCTGTTTGGAACGGGCGGTGCCGGAGGTGGGCGGCGGCGGAGAGGACACTTGGGCGGCGGCCTCGCCGGTCAGCAGAGCCGCGAGCAGGAGGGGCAGGGGGGGAAGCTTCATGGCGCGGGGGTCAGCGGTTGGCGCGGAGGGTGCAGGCCACGTTGACCACCGGCGGCGTCGAACCGTTCCGCACCTGGAGCATGAGAAGCACTTCCTGGTAGCCCTTGCGGCGGCTCACGATCTCGTAGTTGCCGGGCAGCATCTTGACGGTCTGGCTGGTGATCTTGCCGAGCATGCGGAAATTGCTGATCGAGACCCAGCAGTTGCCGTCGGACTGGAAGGTGACGTCCACGGGCTTGCTCTGGAGGTTGAGGACATTGCGCAGCTGGCTCACGCGATCGGTCATCGCGAGGTAGGCGGGTTTGATCTCCATGGCCTCGTTGAACGACCGGATCCCGGCCTGGAACTCGGCGCGCTGGGCGTGGGCTTCGGCGATGTCCACCAGCTTGTTGTATTGCATCAGGGTGCGGATCATCTTGCCCGTGCGGAAATAGCCGTCCTTGGCCTCGGTGTGCTCGGCGTCGAGTTCGAGGGTCTGCGCGAAGGCGCCGCGGGCCTGTTCCCACTCGTATTTGTTTTCGTAGGCGACGGCTTTGCTGAGCGCGGTCTTCACCGCCTCGCGGTGCGAGGTCTCCTTGGTTTCCTCCAGGGCTTTCTTCACCTTCTCGTCCTTCGGGTCCACCTTGAGGGCGCGCTCGTAGGAGGCGATGGCCTTCTGCCACTGGCCGGCCTCGCGGTGGGCGACGGCCTCGGCGAGGGCGGCGTTTAACTCGGTTTCCTTCTTGAGGCGTTCGTTGCGGGACTTGCCCTGTTGGGAGACGGCGGATTGCCCGTCGAGCTCGAAGGCCTTGGCGTAGGATTCGGCGGCGAGGGCGTGCTCCTTCTTCTGTTCATAGGCCTCGCCCTGGAGGATGAGGGCGCGCACGCGGTCGGCGACCTCGGCGCGTTTCAGGCCCTGGATGGCGACCTCGTTGGCGGGGTCCTTTTCGAGCGCGGCCTGGAACGAGGCGAGCGCGCGGGGCTTGTCGCCGCCGGCCACGGCCTCGAGCGCCGTCCGCATGTTCTCGTCCACGAAATCCTTGAGCGCCTGCTCGGCGCGGTTGAGGGCGGCGAAGGCGTCGTCGAACTGCTTCTTGGCGGCCGCGAAGCTGCCGTTCACGTATAATTCCCGGCCGGCGCCGGCGGAGGCGAAGGCCGTATCGAATTCCAGGGCGGCGAGCGGACGGGCGCGGTCGAGCTCACGCATGCGGGCGAGCACCTCGTCGTAGGCCTTCTGCGTGCTCTGCTTGAGCTTCACGTTCTCGCTGAACGCGTCGATCTCCTGGCCGAGCGTGGTGAAATGGGCGAAGGCGACGCGGTAGTTCCGCGCCTGGAGCAGCTGGTCGCCGTCGAGGAAGGACTTCTCGATGAGGATGAGCTGGTTCAGCTGGCTCTGGTGATCCTGCGGCAGGCGGCGGATTTCGGCGAGGGCCTTGGCGACATTTTCGCGGGCGAGGGTGGCCTTGGACTCGCTGACGAAGGCCTGGCTCGGGTCGGCGGCGTCTGCGTTTTGCACGATGGCGGCCGGGCGTAGAAACTGGTCGCCGACCACGAGACGGACGCCGCGGATGACGAGTCCGGCGGCGATGAGCAGGCCGAGCGTGCCGCCGAGCGTCCACCCGACGATGCGGAGCAGGGTCCACGGCTTGGAGCCGTTGGCTCTTCCATGGTCCGGGTCCCAATGGATGACACGGCGTTTCCGGTTGCTGGAGGAGTCCGATGAATCACTCATACACGTGGGAGGCGTTGGCAGTGTGCGGTGGCGCGATGACTGCGTGGTTTCGCGGGGGGCGGAATTGGACTTTAAAATTCAGGACCCAAAAGTCAAACGGCGGTTCGGTGAATGGGCAGATTTTACCCGGCAGCTTGCAAATGCACGCGGCGCACCTATCTCTCACGTCCGGTTGTTATGCCTCCATGACCGCATGAGCACTGTCCGCCGCATCGTCTGTCTCGGCCTCCTCGGAGGGTTGTTGGCCGCTCCCGGCTGTTACAAGGTCCCGGTCACGGGCCGTTCTGCGGTGAACATGGTTTCAGACGAGGCCGTCATCAAGGTGAGTCAGGAGGCGTTCGCCGAATTTAAGAAACGCTACCCGGTCACCCGCAACCGCGCTTACGACCACCGCGTGCAGCGCATCGGCGAGCGGCTGGCCAAGGTCGCGTTCTGGGACGTGCCGGCCGCCGAGTGGGAGTTCGTGGTCCTGGAGGCGCCGGACCAGATCAACGCCTTCGCCATGGCCGGCGGCAAGGTCGGGGTGTTCACGGGGCTGTTCAAGATCGTGCACAACGACGACCAGCTCGCCTCGGTGCTCGCCCATGAGATCGCCCATGTGGCCGCCAAGCACGTGAACGAGCGGCTCTCGCAGGCCATGGCCATCCAGGGCGGCGGCCTGATTGTCAGCGGCGTCATGTCCACCACCGGCGCGGGCGCGCTGACCTCCAACGCCGTGCTCGAGGCCTACGGGCTCAGCACCGGGATCGGGTCCACCGGCTTCGACCGGAAGAAGGAAAAGGAAGCCGACCACATCGGGCTCATCTACATGGCCCGCGCCGGCTACAATCCGGAGGAGGCGCCCAAGGTCATCGAAAACCTCGAGCAGGCCAACGCCGGCCGCGCGACGCCGGCCGCCTTTCTGTCCACCCACCCCAGTTATCCCGAGCGCATCCTGCAGATGATCGACCTGATGCCGAAGGCTCTTGAGATTTACCGGCAGAGCGGACAGAAGCAGTCACCTCAGCTGGTGAAGTAGTCACCATGTCACCTCTCAACTTCCGGGCCGCCTTGTTTCGCCGTGTGCGCTTCGCTGCGCTCGGGACCGGATGCTTTTTCGCGACGGCGGGTGTCTTCGCCGCCGAACCCGCCGCTCCGGCCGTCAACGCGGGCACCCAGGCGCCGATCGTCGTCCGCCGCGTGGCCCCCGAGTTTCCGTTGGAGCTGAAACAAGAGTTCATGCGGGGCGCGGTCGTTTTGGAGTGCGTGGTGGATACCGATGGCAAAGCCCAGCAGATCGAGGTGACCGAGGCCACGCATCCGGCCTTCGCTCAGGCGGCGGTGGAATCGTTGCCGCTTTGGGACTTCACCCCGGGCACGAACAACGGCCGGCCGGTCCCCATCCGCATCCGCGTGCCCTTCGAGTTTCAGCTTTCGGTGGAGCAGGTCATCGAGTCCGTCGCGGGCCGGCCGGTCTTCATGGAGGTGCGGGAGACCGTCATCCCGGCGTCACAGCTCCCGGCCTGGCCGCGACCCAAGCAATTCTACATCCCGCGCTACCCGCCCGAACTCGAGGGCAGCGGCAAATACGGCAAGGCGGTCGTGAACATCACCATTGATCCGGAGGGCAAGGTCATCAATCCGCGCCTCGTCAAGGCCACCTACCCCGAGTTTGTCGTGCCCGCGCTGCTCACGGCGCTGAAGCTCGAATTCCCCCCGCAGGTCATGGCCAACCGCGAGAAGATCCACGTCACCATGGACATTCAGTTCGACTTCAAGGTGCCCGACAAGGACCTCGCCGCCGAGAAGGCCAGGGCCAAGGCCGAGAAGGCGAAGAAGAAATGAGCCGGTGCGGCGGTCCCCCGCGCTTTTCCGTTCGCCAGCCGTCGGACGGTTGTTGAAACCTTCGCATGGCCCGCAAGTCACCCGCCGCCCGTTCCGCGAAGTTTCCGTCGTCGCTGCGCCGCACCAAGGCGTTTCTCGTCGCCAACCTCGTGCTCTGGGGCGCGATCGGCGGCTGGTATCTCTTCCAGCCGCCCGCGCGGCAGCAGGAGGTCGCGCGCCTCGTCGGCAACGCCTTTGACGGCCGCAAGCAGGTCACGGCCTTCGACGTCGCCTGGGATCTGTGGCAGCTCTACGCCGGCAAGGACTACGTCGCCGCCGTCGCGCCGGGCGACAAGGTCCACCTCTACGGCGGCGTGCCGCATCTGCGGCCCGATCTCTCCCCCGTGCGCGTGCTCGCCAACCTCGGTTTCGTGGCCGGTTACAGCGACGCGCTCGGCAACCCGCTCTGGGTCGCCTACCGCCTGCACGACATCGAGCCGGTCGCCGCGCCGCCGCGGCCCGACGAATTCGCCCTCGACCTCCGCACCGCCGCGCGCATCGAGCCCGGTGACTACACGCGCAGCGGCTACGACCGCGGCCACCTCGCGCCCAACCATGCCATCGCCACGCGCTACGGTGCGGCGGCGCAGCGCGAGACCTTCCTGATGTCCAACATCATCCCGCAGAAGCATGCGCTCAACGCCGGCCTCTGGAAGCAGCTCGAACAGCGGATCGCCACGAGCTACCCCGCGCGCTTCGGTGAAGTCTGGGTGATCGCCGGCCCGGTCTTCGGCCCGAATCCGGAAAAACTTCGCCGCCGCGTCGCCGTGCCCGACGCGTGTTACATGATCATCGTGGACGAAAGCGACGGCCGCGTGCGCGCCACCGCCTACCTGTTTCCGCAGGACACGCCCGAAGGCGCGCGGCTCGACGGCTTCCTCGTCAGCATCGACGAACTGGAGCACCGCACCGGCCTCGATTTTCTCCACGAGCTGCCCGATCCCGCCGAAGACGCCCTCGAAACCCGCCGCGCCGACCGCGCGTGGTGATCAGCAGCCGGAAGCAACGAGAGGTGGAGCGACTTGACCTCAAGGCGCTGGCTTGGGGAGCGGGGATCGAACAACGCGTTGGGGTCAACGCGTTCCACCTTTTTAATGCCGCCTCACAATTCCATCGCGATTTCGGCGATCTGGCGCGCGAAGGTCACGCCGCTCTCGGGCGGAAAATGCTTCATCGCATCCGCACGCAGGACGGGCGCGTGGTCGCGGATATAGATGTCGAAGGTCTTGCGCGACGGAAACGCATACTGCGTCTCAACGACCGCCGGCCCCGTCTCGCCCTCGCGTTCCGGGAGCACGATGCGCACGCCCGTGGCGCCGCCGGCCTTGACCTCGAGGACGTGGTTGGGCGAAAGCCACGACAGGAAACGCCCGCGTTGCTGGACGTCTTTGCACGCGGCCCGGACGGTGTAGAGAATCTGCGGCATGACATGAGGCTAGGCGACAAGGGCAAGGAGCCAAGGGCGAAGGCCGACCCAATCCACTACAGAAGCAGAGTTTTTTAATCACTAATGCATCGCCTACCGGCTCTGCTTTAAAGTCCGCTTCGCCTAATCGGCTCCGCTGGATGTCTCGGGGGTCGGCTAATCGCCGACGGACGACCGGCTTCTTCACTCTCTCAGCGGCGATTAGCCGCTCCCCGGAACCTAAACCGGAGGCGATCAGCCGGAGGGGACCGCGTAAGTTTCGCCGTTGGCGAAACTCCCTTAGCCGGAACGATGCAGTTGAAAGAGTGCCGCCGTTTGGGAAGTGATTGGGATTGATGAAAAAGAACCAATCGGAGGGCGACGGCCCGCTTCACCAAACGGTGGCAGCGGGATTTGAGT
>JAUPWC010000300.1 GCA_030916665.1 Verrucomicrobiota bacterium | reverse complement strand
TTGCCTCGGCCGCGGCGATGGTGGCGGCGATTTTCTCCCGCCACACGGGGAGGGAGACGGAGGCGGTGGGACGGAACATCAACGGATCGGCCTTCACGTCGGTCATCAGCCCGAGGGTGAAATCCGGCGTGCCGCTTTTGCGGGCTACGGCGACGCTGGCCACCGTCATCTCGACCATGGCGCGCATCCGGGCGAGACCGGGATTGGACGCGAGCGTGCGCTGCCAGAGTTCTTCCTCCGATGGAAGCGGGGTGACCGTGAGCGCCGCATCGGGCCAGGCCGGATCGGGATCGGTGGGCAGGAGTCCGAGGGCGGACTTGAAACGGGCGCGGGCTGCGGCAATCCGGTCGGTGATGGCCTGGTGGTGCGAGTGGTGCTCGGCGATCTGATTTTGCAGCCGCACCTGGGGCTCGAGTGAGGCCATCATCTCCGTGGTGGTGTAGCGGGCGTTGCTGAGGGCCAGACCCTGTTCGAGATTGCCGATGGCGACTTGGTAGAGGCCGCCCGCCTCCTGGGCATAGGCGAGTTCCACCCAGGCCCGGCGCACGTCGGCGGCGGTGCGCAGAACCGTGTCGGCAAAGTTACGATAGGCGACCTCACTGCCGGCGGTCATTTCGGCGGCCATGGCGGTGCGTTTCCCTGGCGTCATGAAATCGAACATCAACCCCGGCATGAGCGTCATGAGCGTGTCGGTGATGTCGGCCTCGAAAGTGAGTTGCGGGTCGGGCAGGGCGCGGGCCGGAGCGATGGCGGCGACGGCAGCGCGCCAGTCGTGCCAGGCCGCGATGACGGCCGGATGGCGGAGCACGGCATAGCGAGCATAGTCGGTGAGCGGGGCATCGGCATCAGGCGCGGGCTGCGCCGGACGCGAGGATGGCATTTGAAGGAGGTCTCCGGTCTGCTGAAGCCGATCCCGGGCGGATTGCTCCTTGGGCGAGGCCGATACGCAGCCTGACAGCAGAAGCACGAGGATCACGGTGAGGACAGGTAGCACGTATCTCATGACAGGCATTTGATGGGGCGGGAGCCGGTAAGGTTGTTACGCGGGTGCGTTTTGTCGGATCGGGTCTTAATGAGAATCCAGCCGGGCGGCTGTGGCGGCGGCTGGATTGGCGGGGGTTCGGGTCGGTCAGGATTTCTTGGGCTGGCAGCCCTAGCAGGCGGTGCAGGAAGCGGCGACTTCGGCGGTGGGCTTGGCCTTGGTCACGCCGTTGTCCTTGGTCCGCCAAATGGATGGGTAGGCGGACGGCTTCTTCTGAGTGGCATTCATCCGGGCCCAG
Source organism: Verrucomicrobiota bacterium (assembly GCA_030916665.1). Lineage (GTDB taxonomy): Bacteria > Verrucomicrobiota > Verrucomicrobiia > Opitutales > Opitutaceae > Lacunisphaera. The sequence goes on along the minus strand of JAUPWC010000300.1, from coordinate 1,715 downwards.
TATTCCGGACCGGGGCCCGCGAAGGTGAGCGCTGCGAGGCCGGCAAAGGCCGCGGCGGCGATCAGGAGTTTGGTGGCTTTCATGAAGATAATGGGTTTTGGTTTCGCTTAACCGTGCGGGTTGCCCGGTTGTCTTCCAGTCATACACCCGTGGGCTAGGAATCACTCAGGGTATTCGAGAAAAATTTAGCGTGAGGGATTCGATGGGATGCGGTGTATTACCCCTAGCAATCCCTATGAATACTTCCCGTGATAAGCTATCTGAGACCTTGCAAGACTGGCGGGTTAAGCCGCCGTCCGACCCCGGGTTCCGCGCTGCCGTCTGGCGGCGCATCGGGCAGCAAGGCGAAGCCACCTGGACCGCCTATCTGCGTGCTCATACCGCCGCTTGGGCGGTGGCTGCGGTCCTAACCTTTAGTGTGGCCGGTGTGGCCGGTCGCGCTCTTGCCCAGGCTCGCGTAGAGGCCGACCGCGAAACCATGGTGGTCTCCTACCTTGTGGAATTGGATCCGCGCGCGCAGGCCATCCTCAAGCAATGAAACACCTGCTGCGCACCCTGTTCGGACTAGGAGCCGCCGCCGCGGCCATCGGCTTCATGTGCTATCACCTGAACAGCGCTCCGGAGCTGCACGCGGCCGTCCGCAAGGGCGATGCCATGGCGTGGCTCCGGGCGGACTTCAACCTCGACGAGCGCCAGTTTGCCGAGATCCAGCGGCTGCACGAGAACTACGCACCCTCCTGCGAGGAACACTGCCGAATGATCCAGGAGGCCATCCAGGCGCGCGATGCCCTGCGCCGGACGAACGGGGATGATCTCGTCGCCGCCGCGGAGGCGGAGCGCACCTTGCAGCAGTTGCGCGCCACGTGCGAATCGGCCATCACCGTCCACGTGCAGCAAGTCGCAGCGGTGATGTCGCCCGAAGATGGCAAGCGATACCTCGCGCTGGTGCTGCCAAAGATCGCCAATTTTGATCACCAGGTGGCGCCGGACCTGAAGCTGGAAGGCCGGCCTCAACACTAGGAGCCATGGAATCCGATCCGGGTGCCAACCCCAGCGACGAAGACTTGATGGGCCGATTGCAGGCGGGCGACGACGACGCCCTGGCCCCTCTCATGCACCGCTGGGAGACGCCGGTGAAACGGTTCATCTTCCGGCTGATCGGCAACACCGCCGAGGCGGAGGATCTCGCGCAGGAGGTTTTTGTGAGAATTTACACCAAGCGCGGCGGTTATCGCCCGGGCGCGAAGTTTTCGAGTTGGTGTTTTGCCATTGCCGCCAATCAGGCAAAGAATCGTCTGCGCTGGTGGAAGCGGCGCCCGAATTTGTCCCTCAATGCCTGGATGGAAACGGGGGGCGACACCGCCGACCAGTCCGCCACGGGAACCGAGGCGTCGGAAGGAGCCGTGAAGCGCGAGCGCATCGCCGCCGTGCAGACTGCGGTCGCTGCGCTTCCCCTTGAGCTGCGGACGGCACTGGTCCTTTTCGAATATGAGCATCAGACCATGGGCGAAATTGCCGCGGCGCTCAACTGCACGCCTAAGGCGGTTGAAAACCGCCTCTATCGCGCCCGCAAGATGCTTCGCGCGAAGTTCGACCTCGGCGCCGATCAATAGGGATCCGACGCTCGCTTCGCTCGAATTCTTTTAGCTCTGCCCCGTCCGGTAACGCCCCATTTTATGGGCGGTCAAGGTAGTGCCTCCGGCCTCCACCCCGCG
>JAUPWC010000299.1 GCA_030916665.1 Verrucomicrobiota bacterium | reverse complement strand
GGGTCTTACTTGGCGAGGAACAGCGCGAGGATGCCGAGACCTTCGGCGAGCGCCATACCGATGATGGCCTGCACGAGGATCTTGCCGGACGCGCCGGGGTTGCGGCCGACGGACTCGGCGGCCTTGGTGCCGATGAGACCGACGCCGATGGCGGCGCCGAGGAGACCGAAAGCGCTGGCAATGTTACCGGTGATTTCAGCGATGATCATGATGTTTTGGTGGGTTGTTGGTTGTGGTTGCCGCCGTGCGCGCATCTTTTGGCACGCTCCCGACGGGAAAGGCTCAGTGGTGGGCTTCGGCGTGTTCGCCCTCCGCGTGATCGTGGTCGTCGCCGTGATTGCAGATCAGGCCGACATAGACGGCCGACAGCAGCGTGAATACGGTCGCCTGAATGAGGCCGACGAGCAGCTCCATGAAATAGAAGACCGGGAAGAAGCTGGTGCCGTGCAGAAGATTCTCACCGCCGAAGACGTTGCCGAAAAGACGGACCGAAAGCGTGAAGGGGCGGATGGAGATCGAGAAAACCTCGATGAAGCCGACCACGAGGAACACCAGGGAGAGAATCGGGTAGAGCCAGCCGGGGGTTTCCTTCTTGTCGGCCTTGTTGCCAAAGAGATCCCAGAGGATGAGCTTCGGGCCGGCGTATTTGAAGATGATGATCAGGAACGCACCGAAGGAGATCAGGGCCAGGGCAATGGTGCTGTTGAAGTCGGCAGTGAAGGGGCGGATCCACGGCTGCGTCATGTGGAAGTGGCCCTCGGCATCCATGTGACCCTTGCCGACGGTGCCGACGCCCGGGAGCAAGCCGGACCAATTTTGGATGAGGATGAAGATGAAGAGCGTGACGAGCAGCGGGAAGACCGCAGGGAAGGCTTTCTTGCCGACGATGGGCTCGAAGAGATCGCGCAGGGCCTCAAGGATGGATTCGAACACCGACTGGGCCTTGCCGGGGAGGATCTTCGGATTGCCGACGGCGACGAGAATCGCGGTGATAATCGCGAGGGAAACCAACCAGCCGGTCACCATGCTGTTGGTGACGCGCCAGCCACCACCGAGATCGAAGAGCACCGAGGCCTTGGGCGACACTTCGGCAAAAGCCGCGGTCGTGCAGAACAGAACGGCGAGGAGGCCGAGGAGTTTCTTGGTGTTCAGCATGTGGTCGGAGCGTGGATTCGTCGGATGTAAGGGACGATTAGGTAGGTTTTAGCCCCGCAAAGCGTCAACCTTGGAAATCACAAATCCGGGCGATGGAGGGTTAATTAGAGGGGACACGGAATTTGACCGGGACCGCTTATGCCGGCCCGGAGCCTGCGCTTGCCAGCGGCTCGGGAGTCGGACAGTTGTAAAACCCATGGATTCCCCCACTCCCGAGCTCCTGACGCGCACCGCTCAGCCCCGCTATGCCAATGGCGAGCGCAAGCTGGCCCGGAGTGCCTTCATGCAGACGACCTGGGGGCTGTTGGCGCTGGCGGCGATCGCCCAGCTGGGGCTGCTGGTGTGGCTGGATATTTTGTGAACGGTAGAGCCGGTCTCTGACCGGCCGGAGTTTATTAGCGCACGGCCAGTCAAAGACTGGCCCTACTGACGAACTGCCACCAAGGACTGGTAACTGGGGGCCCGGGCTTGGAAAACGGTCTCGTGTTCCATGGCCCAAGGGGCGGAGGGGTCGGGTTGCCAGGTTTTCAGGGTGCGCAGGAAGGCCGCGACCTCATGGAAATACTCGGCGTAGTCCGTGCGGAAGTAGAGGCGGGCCCCCTGCCCTGTCCGCTGCGCCAGAAACTCGAAGAATTCCGGCCGCAGGAGCCGGTTCTTGTGGTGGCGCTTTTTGGGCCAGGGGTCGGGAAAAAGCACCCAGACTTCCGCGAAGGTTACGCCGTCCGGGAGGCACTCGATGAGTTCGCGGGCCTCGGCGCGGATGAAGTGGCAGTTGGGCAGCTTGGCCCGGTCGGCCTTGCGCTTGGCGCGCTCCACGCGCTCGCCGCGCAGATCCACGCCCACGCAGAGTTTTTGCGGGTGCTCGCCGGCGTAGCGCACGAGGAAATGGCCGTGGGCGCTGCCGATCTCGAGCACGATGGCCGTGGTCTGCCGCAGCAACCCAGCCAGCTCCGCGCGCAAGGCGTCGCGGCGCTGGGAGACGTGCTCGATGAATTCCGGTTTCGGGCCCATGGAAGCCGCCTATTGGCGGCGAAATCGGGCCGAGGCCAAACTCCAAATGTCCAAACGCCAAACAAAACGGCTCGGATTCTCTGCCGCCAAGAGACTCAGGCTTTCTGTTTGCGCGGCAGGCGCAGGCGCATGGCCAGTCCCCCGCCCTCACCGCTCTCGGCCCACACGGTGCCGCCGTGCAGCTGCACGATGTGCTTCACGATGCTGAGGCCGAGGCCGGTGCCGCCGGTTTCGCGGGAGCGGCCCTTTTCCACGCGGTAGAAGCGCTCGAAAATATGCGGCAGGTCGGCAGCCGGGATGCCCGGACCGTCGTCCTTCACCCAGCACTCGATCTCGGTGTCGTTCGCGCCAGCCGCGCCGAGTTCGATGGTCGAGCCCTTGGGCGTGTATTTGAGGGCGTTCTCGACGAGATTGCCGAAAACGTGGGCCAGTTTCTCGCCGTCGGCCTCAATGAGCCCGATCGAGGCCGGCACGTTCACGGTGACGGTGTGGTCGGCGGCCTGCGGACGGTTGCGATACTCGTCGGCGAGTTCGCCGAAGTAGGAGTTCAGGCTGAGCGGGGCAAATTTCAGGCCGGGCGTCGCAGACTCGAGACGCGAGAGCGCGAGCAGGTCGTCGATGATGGACTTCAGGCGCTCGCTGTGGCGCTGGATCGTCTTGAGGAACTTGTCGCGGTCCGCGAGCTCCATGGTCTGGTGCCCGTCCACGAGCGTCTCGATGTAGCCCTTGATGATGCTGAGCGGCGTGCGGAGTTCGTGCGAGGCGTTGGCGACGAAGTCGCGGCGCACGCGCTCGAGTTTGCGCTGGTTCGTCATGTCGTGGATGACGAAGAGCGCCCACTGCGACTTGCCGTCGGGCGAAGGGATGGGCGCGCCGGAGGCCTCGATCCAGAGCGTGTGGTCGCCGTCGATGATCTCGAACTCCTCGCGCGGCAGCACCTTGCCCTCGCGTGTGGCGCGCACGTATTCGAGGAACGGCCCGCTGCGCACGATCAGCTCGAGGCGCAGATTCACGAGGTCGCGCGCGCCGGGAAAAATTTCGCGCAGCGCACGGTTGGCGAGATGGATGTAGTTCGCCCCGTCCACAATGAGGACAGCTTCGCGCAGATTGCCGAGCGTGGCCTCAAGCTGGGCGAGCTGGTCGCTGCGTTGCTGCTGGAGCGAGTTGTTCTGCGTGATGAGGCGATTGACGGACTCGGTGACTGTCGCCCAGGCCGGCAGATAGGAAGCGGGACTCTCGTCGTGCAGCAGCGGCTGGCCGCGGCGGGCGGCCTGCTCGAGGTCGTGCAGCGCCCGATTTTGCTTCCACAGCGTGCGCAGGCTGAACGCAAGAGCGGCGGCCAGAGCGACGATGAGGAGATAAATCATGCGGGGAGCTTTTTGTCAGCGATGCGGTAGCCGACGCCGCGGATGGTTTCAATCCAACCCGCTTCGTCACCCAGTTTTTCGCGCAGGCGGCGGACGTGGGTGTCAACCGTGCGTGTCTCGATCTCGGTGGAGTAATTCCAGACGTTCAGAAGCAGGTGCTCACGGGTTTGCACCCTGCCCTGGCGCTCCATCATGATGCGGAGCAGCTTGAACTCGGTGGCTGTCAGGTCGAGCGGGTCGCCCTTCACGGTCACGCGATGGGTATCGCTGTCCAACTGGATGTCGCCGACGCGCAGTTTGGCGGAGACGGGCTCCTTGGGCGCGGCGACGCGGCGGAGGATGGATTCCACGCGCAGCACCAGTTCCTTCGGGCTGAACGGCTTGCTCAGATAGTCGTCGGCCCCCGACTCCAATCCTTCGATCCGGTCATGCGGCTCGGCCTTGGCGGTGAGGAAGATGATCGGGACCTTGGCCAGTTTGGGGTCGGCCCGTAAGATGCGGCATACTTGGATGCCGCTGAGGTGCGGCATCATTATGTCCAGAATAACGAGATCCGGGTTGTAGCCGCGGGCTTTGGCGATGCTGGCGGTGGCGTCGTTGAGCATTTCCACGTGGAACCCCTTTGCCTTGAGATGATAGGCAACCAGGTCGGTGACGTCGGGTTCGTCGTCCACCACGAGGATTTTTTTCTTCTCCATAGGCCGCGAATTTATCGGGGCGTCAGCGACTCTTTCCAGTGAATTAACCCGGCGTCACCTGAATGTCACACCGTTATCACGGCAACGGTGACAGGGCGCGGGCGGGTGCCTCAAGGCTGGGGTGTCTTGTCCGATGCGAGCAGCACCATGAGGACGCTGAGGTCGGCCGGATTCACTCCGCTAATGCGGCCCGCTTGTCCGAGATTGACCGGCCTAAATTGCTGAAGCTTGAGCGCGCTTTCGCGGCGCAGGCCGGGGATTTTCAGGTAATCCAGATCTGCCGGCAGCTTGATCTTCTCTACAGTCTTGAGCTTCTCGATCTGCCGCTCCTCGCGCTCCAGATAGCCGCGATAAACCACCCGATAAAGAACCTCTTCGCGGACTTCCTTGGGTTGGGCCATAAACTCAGCCGGAAGGTCGGTCGGCGTCTGGACGCGGCGCAAATGATCTCCCCGAGTGCCGCCTTTGGTCTTCTCAGTTTCGAGCTGGGTCTGCCAGCGAGCAATAGCCGCAACTTTATCCTCAATCCTTCTTAATCTATTTTCAGGCAACAAATTGTGTTCGTTAGCATGATGACGCAGACGCACTTCGGCGCTACCGTGATTGAAAAGCAACCGGTGCTCAGCACGGCTCGTGAACATCCGGTAGGGTTCGGAGGTGCCCTTGGTTACCAAGTCGTCGATCAACACCCCTATGTAGGCTTCATGTCGCTGGATGATCATGGGATCTTCTCCCCTCACCTTTCGCACAGCGTTCACGCCCGCGACCAAACCTTGTGCAGCGGCCTCTTCATAGCCTGACGTGCCATTGATCTGTCCGGCAAGAAAGAGGTTCTCAACCTTACGCGACTCCAACGACGGGAACATCTGCGTGGGTGGTGCGAAGTCGTATTCTACTGCATAGGCCGGACGGAGCAGCACCGCTTGCTCCAAGCCGGGTATGCTATGAACCAAGTCCAATTGCACATCGAACGGCAGACTCGTGGACAGGCCGTTGATGTAATATTCATTCGTGTTGCGTCCCTCCGGCTCCAAGAACAACAGGTGCCGGGGTTTATCGGCAAAGCGCACGAATTTATCCTCGATGCTAGGGCAATACCGAGGTCCCACCCCGACGATCTCGCCAGAATACATGGCAGACTTATGGAGGTTCTCTCGCACAATGCGCTCGGAGTCCGGTGTCGTGTAGGTCATCCAACAAGAAATTTGCTCGCTCCCAGGCTGCCAGCCGAGGCGGCGCTCCCCATTGCGTTCCACGTGGAACAGATCCTCGCCACCCCGAGTGTCGTGGAAGGCAAAGAGTGTTGGCTCGGAGTCGCCTTTTTGCTCCTGAAGACCCGAGAAATTGATGCTGCGGCCCAAAATTCTCGGAGGGGTGCCGGTTTTCAGACGAAGGAGTTCGATTCCGGCTTCCTGCAGGCTGCCGGAAAGAGTCTTGGCACTGAAGTCTCCCAACCGACCGCCTTCGTTTTTGTTTTGTCCAACATGCATCAGGCCGCGCAAGAAGGTGCCGGTCGTAATGACCACGGCTTGACCAAGAAAGTCGATGTCCAGATTCGTCCGGCACCCGACAACCATGCCGTCTTTGAAGATCAGGCCGGTCACCGTGGCCTGGAATATCTGGAGGTTCGGCTGGAGTTCGAGGGTATGCTTCAGGCGGAACTGGTAAGCCTTCTTGTCGCACTGAGCGCGCGGCGATTGCACGGCGGGGCCCTTCGACTCGTTGAGCAGCCGGAACTGGATACCTGTCACGTCGGTGTTGATGGCCATCTCGCCGCCCAGCGCATCGATCTCGCGCACGATCTGCCCCTTCGCTTGGCCACCGATGGCCGGGTTGCAGCTCATCTGCGCAATTGTGTCGATATTGCCGGTTAATAGCAGGGTAGAGGCCCCCATCCGGGCCGCCGCCAGACAGGCCTCCACGCCGGCGTGTCCTGCGCCACAAACGATCACCTCGAACTTTTTTTGATTATAGATCACGATTCGGAATCACGTGTCATTTTTATATATTTCAATATATAATTTATTTTCCAATACAGAATGTAGCAAACAGTCGGTCAAGCACTTGCTCATTATCTACCTTTCCGGAAATCTGACCCAAAGCATCCAATGCCCCTCGCAGATCACTCGCGACCAGCTCGGTGGAGCTTCGTTCGGACAACTTGGCTGAGGCACATTCCAAGCACTGCCTGGCCTGATCCAAGGAATAGGCATGACGCGCATTGATCGCGATAAGTTCCTCGCCGATGTTGACCTGAAAAGAATCGGCGAGTCTGGCAACAAGCGCCCGCAACTTCTCCAAACCGACACCGGTGAGGGCGGAAACCGCGGCGCTGCGATACCCGGTCGGCACCGACAAGCCGGGCGCGGCGGACAGGTCGGATTTGTTAAGCACGATGATCGTGTTGGTTGAAGAAAGCCGGCCGGCGGTGGACGACGGGAGAGCGGGCAGGGGACGCGTCGCATCGAGCACCCAGAGGAAGAGATCCGCTTCGGCAGCCTGCTCCATCGTCTTGTCCATGCCGCGTTTCTCGAGCGAAGAAGGCGTCGGATTGAGGCCGGCGGTGTCGATCAGCCGCAGCGCGTGCGGCCCGACGAGAATCCTTTCCTCGAGGTAGTCGCGCGTCGTGCCGGGTTCGGCGCTGACGAGCGCGCGCTCCCGGCCGACGAGCCGGTTCAGCAGGCTGCTTTTGCCGGCATTGGGCTCGCCGAGGATCACCGTCTTGATGCCGTCGCGCAGCATCGCGCCGTAGTGGCTGGTCGCCAGCAGTCGCGCCGTGCCGGTTTGGAGTTCCTTCAATTGGTCCAGAACCGATTGCCGGTTCTCGGCTGGCAGGTCTTCGTCGGGAAAATCGATATAAGCTTCGATAATGGCCAAAACATTAACCAACTGAGAGATAAGCGACTGCATCTGCCGCCCAAGCGCTCCGCGCAACTGCTGGTTGGCGGCTGCAAGCGCCCGCTCGCTACGCGCGTGGATCAGGTCCATGACAGCCTCGGCCTGACTCAAATCCATGCGTCCGTTCAGAAAAGCTCGTTTGCTGAACTCGCCGGCATCGGCCGGCCGGCATCCTCGGGCGAAAAGGTCTTCGAGGATCTTTTGTGCAATGAACGGATTGCCGTGGCAGGAAATCTCCACCGTGTCCTCACCGGTGAATGAATTTGGCGCGGAGAAAAACGTGAACAGCACATCATCCACGAGCGCGCCGCTCGCATCGCGGTAATCCGCATGCTGCGCGTGCCGGGGCGGGGGTTTTTCGCCGAAAATCTCCGTGACCAAGGCGCTCACGTGAGGACCGCTGGCGCGCACGACAGCGATGGCCGAGGTGCCGGTCGGCGTGGCGAGGGCGGCGATGGTGTCGGTCGGAAACGACATGCTGCCCACGCAACCACGCGCCTCCCCGAAGGCAAAAGCAAATCAGGCCCGGCCGAACCGCGCTTCTACGCGCTGCCGCCGATAGGCGAAAATATGCTCCAACTGACGCCGCACCCAAATCCTGTCCGCCAGCCACCCGAGCGGGCCCCAGCCGATATCGTAGGTCACACGGTCGGTCATCATGACGCCGCCCGACACCGCATCGAATTGGTGCTCGTGATACCAGAACGCGTAAGGCCCGGCGCGTTGCTCATCCACAAAGTAACGGCCCTCGCGCACATGCCGGATTTCCGTCAGCCAGCGCAGCCACACCCCGCGCACCGGCGAGATGCGATACTCTATCAACTGTCCCGCATACATGCGGGGCGGAAGCCCGCTGCGGATCTCGAAGCGCAGATCAGGTGGGGTGAGTTCATCCAGATTTCGCGGGGTGGCGAAAAATTCCCATACGGCGGACGGATCGGCGGGGATGAGGTGTTGTTGAAAAAGCTGAGGCATGACGGTGTTGATACGCGTGGATGCCGGGCGTGGGCGCAACCCATGCGCAGGCTTCACCAAATGCAGCGCGGCACATCGTGCGCGGCTCTGCGAAAATGGGACATGCAGTTGCCGGACCCCACGCGTCTCTTTCAGGAATGGCTTGCGGAGGCTCGTGATTGCGAGCGTAGCGACGCCACCGCCATGGCACTCGCCACGGCCGATGCAAACGGTCGGCCGGCGGTGCGCATGGTCTTGCTCAAGCACGCCGACGCGCGCGGTTTCGTCTTCTACACGAATCTCGACAGTCCCAAGGCCGACAACCTGCGCGTGAATCCGCGCGCCGAGCTTTGTTTCCACTGGCCCGTGTTGGAGCGGCAGGTGCGGGTTTCCGGCAGTGTCGAAACGGTCCCAGACGCAGAGGCCGACGCCTATTTCGCCACGCGTCCGCGGCTCAGCCAGCTGGGCGCCTGGGCCTCGCATCAGTCCAAACCGATGAGCGGACGCTACGAACTCGAACAGGCGGTCGCACGCGAGACGATGCGCCATGGCGTGGGACCGGTGCCGCGACCGCCCTTCTGGTCGGGATTCCGCATCGTGCCGGCGCAGATCGAATTCTGGCAGCAGAAACCATTTCGGCATCACGACCGCCAGCGCTTCACGCGGATCGGCGGCGTGTGGCATCACGAGTGGTTGTTTCCGTAGAGCCGGCTGTGGGCAGCGCACTGCCCACAGAAACATCAAGCAAAAGCCCGCGTCGGTCAGACGCGGGCTTGGAAGACGACACGCTGGCCGCCGGATTGATCGCGCTTACTTCTCGCTCTCGCCGGTGACGGGCTCGCCGGGCTTCACGTTCACCTTCTCGAGGATGCCGGCCTTCACCTTGGCGGCGAGATCGGCGTTGGTGCGCAGCGCTTCCTTGGCGGCTTCGCGGCCCTGGCCGACGAGTTCACCGTTGAAGGCGATCCACGCTCCTTTCTTCTCGAGAACTTTGTGGTCGAGGCCGAGGTCGAGCAGCGAGCCGGTGGCCGAGATGCCCTCGTCATACATGATGTCGAACTCGCACTCGGTGAACGGCGGGGCGACCTTGTTCTTGACCGCCTTGATCTTGGTGCGGTTGCCGATGACCTTGCCGTCGGGCGTCTTCAGCTGGTCCTTGCGGCGGATGTCGAGGCGGATGGAGGCGAAGAACTTCAACGCGCGGCCGCCGGAGGTGGTCTCGGGGTTGCCGAACATCACGCCGATCTTCTCGCGGATCTGGTTGGTGAAGATGCACACGCAGTTCGTCTTCGAGACGACGGCGGTGAGGCGGCGCATGGCCTGCGACATAAGGCGGGCCTGGGCTCCGACGGTCGCGTCGCCCATCTGGCCGTCGAGCTCGGCCTTGGTCGTGAGCGCGGCGACGGAGTCAAGGATGATGACGTCGATGGAGTTCGAGCGGATGAGCGTCTCCATGATGTTGAGCGCGTCCTCGCCGGAATCGGGCTGGGAGACGAGCAGGTCATCAAGGTTCACGCCGACGACCTTGGCGTATTTCGGGTCGAGCGCGTGCTCGACGTCGATGAAGGCGGCAAGGCCGCCCTGGCGCTGGGCCTCGGCGATGACGCTCAAGCAGAAGGTCGTTTTGCCCGAGGACTCCGGGCCGTAGATCTCGATGATGCGGCCCTTGGGCAGGCCGCCGACGCCGAGCATGAGGTCGATCGCGAGGGAGCCGGTCGAGAGGGTCTCGACCTTCATCTTGGTGTTGGCCCCGAGGCGCATGATCGAGCCTTCGCCGAATTGCTTCGTGATGGAGGAGACGGCGAGGTCGATGTTCTTCTCGCGGGCGGCGTTGGCGGTGGCGACGGCGGCGGACTTGGTATCGGCTTTGGTGACTTTATCGGCTTTGGACATGGGAATGGGTGGGGAGTGGTTGATGCGGTCACCCTAACACGGGGCGATGACAGCAGTATGTCAGGAGACATGCGGACCGCCGTCGGAACCGGCAAGAACGGAGTGCGGGAAAAACCGCCTGAAAAGAGGCGGTGGCTCAGGCCGCCGGCGCCGGCGTGCGGTTCACGCCGAAGGCGAAATACACGGCGAGGCCGATGCAGAGCAGGCTCACAGCGTAGTTCCACTTGAGCTTCTCGCCCAGCACCAGCCAGGCAAACACCACGAAGACCACCAGCGTGATGACTTCCTGGATGATCTTCAGCTCGTAGCCGGTGAACTTGCCGTAGCCAAGCCGGTTGGCGGGCACCATCAGCATGTATTCAAAGAGCGCGATGCCCCACGAGAGCAGGATCGCGGCCCAGAGCGGCTTGTCGTGGAAAAACTTCAGGTGGCCATACCATGCGAAGGTCATGAAGACGTTGGAAAGCGTGAGCAGCAGAATGGTGGACATGGCGGGCAGCAAAAATCCCCGACGCCAAAAGCCAAATCACAAACAAACCACAGAACCGGAAGCCGGCGAGAAAAGCAGGCCCCTGGAATTCGGTATTCTGACCGCTATTTTGGTGTTTGGACCTGTTGTCTTCTGCGGTTTGCGCAGCTTCCCGGCGCTACGATTCCGTCAGCGCATACACCGCGAACGAAGCCAGCCAGTGGGCGCGGTTGAAATCGCCCACGTCGATCATCGGCAATGCGGCCTCCAAGTGGCGCAGGGCGGCGTCGCGGGCCCGGTTTTGCCGCGGATCGGACTCCGCCAGGGCGAGGCTGATGCGGCGCCAGCACCAGGCGCGGTTGAGATTGAGACCGATGAGGTGCGCAATCTTCGCGTCGGAGGGGTTGCTCACGCGCACGGGCGTGAAAAGCTTCACCGGCTCGCCGGTGTGCAGGTTGGGCAGAAAACGGCCCAGCCAGCGGCTGAAATTGTCCGGCGGCAGCACCGCGGCCATCACCTCGGCCTCGGTAAGCGCGGGCGACAGGAAGTCCTCGCCTGACGGCTCCCAGCGCGCGCCGTAGTCGGTGTCGTGGCCGAACCAGTAGGCCATGCGGCTCGTGCAGAAAAGCTTCAGCTCCTGGTCGTCGGCCGCGCGGGCATAGTCGAGGGCGAGCTTCACCGCAAACGCCGTGTTGTTGTGCACCCCGTGTCGCACCGGGTGGGTGAGGGCGGGCAGGTAGGCCATCAGGCCGGCGCGCATGACGGCGACCAGCGGGGCGAGGTTGGCCGCGAGCGCGGGATCGTAGCGTCGGAGCTCCTCGTCGAGCTTGAGCAGCCAGGCCCAGCCGTAGGGGCGCTCGAAAAAGCTCCGGCCCGGGGCCGTGAAGTAGGCGGTCTCGGCGGCGATGTTCGCGGCCGACAGATTTTCGCGGAGCGCGAGATCGATCTCCGGACGCTCGGGCAGGGCAGGGAACAGCCGGGCGAGCCGGGCCAGCATGCAGTGCTGGTGCACGCAGGAATGCCAGTCGTAGCTGCCGTAAAAGGCCGGGTGCAGATGGCGCGGCGAGCGGACGTCGCCGGCATCGTTCACGGGGTGCGTCAGCAGGTGCGGATACTCGCGATGGACGTTGGCCAGGCCGAGTTTGGCGAATTCGGAGGCTTGGGCGGGCGAAAGGGTCGGAAAGGCGTCGGGCACGGAGACGGTCAGACTAGGCTGAATAAAAGAATGAGTTGAAGAACAAACCCCGCCGCATAAGTTGTGCCGGGTTGTAAAATCCCACGCACTTTCATCCATGAAAATCAAAGCTTACCTGAAACCGCACTGCGGTTGGTCCAACGGCGTCCGTGCCATCATGCGCAAACACGGCCTGGAGTTTGAGGACATTGACATCATCAACGTCCGCTCCAACTACGAGGAGATGGTGCGCAAGTCCGGTCAGCCCCTGTCACCGTGCGTCGAGATCGACGGAGTGATGCTGGCCGACATTTCCGGCGAGGAGGTGGAGAACTACATGCTCGCCAACAACCTCATCAAGGCGAACGACGCCAAGGTGGATGTCTCTACCAACGCCGGCTGCTCCGACGCCGAGCATGCCGCCATGCAGGCGAAGCCGGTGCGGTTCTTCTGAGCTGGCTCAGAACTGGAGCCGGGGCGCCCTCGCCCCGGAGTTTTCATCTGTCGGGCGGGGTTTCCGAACCCCGCCTTTCCTTTTGCAGGCTTGGCACTCCGCCCTCCGTGCTTAGCACTTGGTCCAGCCTCTCCCATGCCCTCGAAACCCATCCCCGGTTCCTCCGGCGAAGTTCTCCGCGACCTGCCCTCCGCTTACGAGCCGCACCGCGCCACCGGCCTCCTGCACCTCCCGCGCTTCATCGCGAAGTGCAAATATGTGAAGCGCCACGGCGCGCTCCCGGCCAGCTACGCCAAGAACTACAAGCGCGGCATGGACCGCTTCCTGTGCATGCACCTCGGCATCGATCCGGCCGCCGTCGAGCAGATCGTCCACGAATGCCTCGACGCCGGCCTCGGTGACGACGAGATCGACCGCCTCCTGCTCGCGCTTTTCCCCGCCGACCTGCGCGCGGCCAAATGGAACCGCGACTACGTGCAGAAGGGCATGACGCCCGCCGGCCGCGATTTTCTGAAGGAGGCCCTCACCAACATGGGCTGTCCCGACCGCGTGGACCAGATCGTGAGCGTGGTGGACCTCATCGAGTTCGACGAAGGCCGGATCGAGTGATGCCTGAGCGCCGCGCGTCGAAGGGCTGGACGGTTTCCAGCATCGGCTTGGATTTGCGGGGGAACCAGCGGGGGACGTCGCGACGGTAGTCCTCGTAGATGGCGCCGAAACGGTGGCGCAGGTTGCCCTCCTCGTAGCCGATGACGAACAGATGCAGGCCGCAGACAAGGAAGACCCAATAAACGCCAATGTGCCACGAGCGGAAGAGCAGCGCCTCGCCGCCCACGAGGGCGAACAGGGCCAGATACATCGGGTTGCGCACCCACTTGTAGGGACCGCGGCGCGTGAGTTTTTTCGTCGGGTCGAAAAAAGCCGGCGTGCCCGCGCCGCGCAGGGCGAGGATGGCCGCACTGAACAGAAAGAAGCCGAGTCCGAGCACCGCGACGATGAGGCTGGCGAGGGTCTGGACGGTCAAGACCTCGGGCCAATGCAGGCGGTGCGGTTGTTCGAAGACCCGCAGGGGCAGCCACCCGGCGACGAGGCTGGGGACGACGATCACGTAGAGCAGGTTCTTGAGCAGCAACCAGAGGGGTTTCATGTATGGCCCGGCAAAAAACTGCGGGCTCAGGCGCGCCGTGGCAATGCCGGAGCGGAGTTATGCCGCGAGGGCGGCTTGAGTCCTGGGTCGCACGCCTTCCGAACCAGACGCGCACGATGCAACCTGCCTGCACCGCCGCAACCCAGTTCTCACGGGGCCTGAATCACGAGGTCGGCGCCGAGCGAGCCGAGGCCGATGCCATGGTGGTGGCGCAGCATGGTGAGGTTTTCGCGCACCAGCGCGCCCATGCTCGTGCAGGCAAGATAGCGGGTGGATTTGAAATGTTCGGCCAGGCCCTCGCGCAGGGAGAACACGTTCTCCTCGGGGGCGATCGGGTCGTGGTCCATCGCGTCGAGCAGTGCCGAAAGGCGGGCGGCGGCGAGCTCGGCGCGCGCGAGGATGAGCGTCTGCTCCTCGCGCTGGTATTGGAGCGCGGTCTCCTTGTGCAGGTGCTTCACGCAGAACTGGGCGAGCCGGGTGTTCTCCTTGAAGAACTGCGGCAGGTAGAAGTTCTTCCGGCCGTGGTGCGACTGCTGGTCGAAGTCCATGGCGCGAATGCGCACCTGCCAGCCCTCGAAGTCGGGCGTGAGCACGACGACGTAGTTGTAGCTGCGCATGTCGCCGAGCAGGCGCACGAAGCAGCGCTCGTTGAACTTCACCAGCTCCTTGGCGATACGGATGGGCTTGAGTTCGGCGTTCTCCAGCCAGCGCTCGCTGAAGATATCGCCCGGCAGGCCGGCGATGTGCTCCTCGACGAGGGTGTTGCCCGCGGTCATGAAGTTCAGACGGTTGGGCGAGAGCAGATGCTCGAGCTCGAGGCCGTAGATGCGCGAGGCGTCGGCGCGCTTGATGTAGAAGTAGTCGGGATTGTCGTTGAACGCGTTGACGATACGGATGCGGAACGGCATCGAATTGCCGAAGGTGCAGAAATCCACGCGGTCGATGTAGAGGTGCTGCATCACCGAGAAATCGCCGTCCACGCGGAGCAGCGCGTAGATGCGCTTCAGGTCCTCGTTGAGCGCGGCGATGTCCTCGGCGCGGTAGGCGACCGAGTCCCAGAGGGTGGGGCGGCCCTTGTTGTCCATGATGGGCACGGCCTCGTGGAAATGCCGCAGGCGCTCGTAGGTCACGGGCAGCTCGCGCTCGCGACGGTAGCGCTTGAGATAGGCGCGCAGCGGCTCGCCGACCGGGTAACTCGGCTTCTTGCGCGTGCGAAAGGGGGGCTGCGAAGCGGACTCGTCCATCGCCGCCAAGATGACCCGCGCGTGGGCCGACGCAACCGCCGGTTTGGCGGAGGATGCGGGGTGGACAACGTCCTCGGTGCGCTCAGGTGTTGCCACCGCCGGCACCCGGGTGTCTCGTCCGCCGATGCGCGTGCGATGGACAGAACTTCCGGGCTCTCCGACGGTGCGCGCCCAAGCGGTGCGTCTCGGGCTGGTGCTGGCGTTTGCCGTGGCCCTGGCCCGCTTCTGGTCGCCCTTCTACGGGTTCACGGCTTTACTGCAGGCGGATCGAGTAACGGCGGAAAATCTGCCGGCCTGCCTGCAGGACGCGCCGGTTTTTATCCATGAAAGCGTCGGGCGTTACGACGGCGCCTACTATGCCCAGATCGCAACCGATCCCCTGTTGCGTGATCCGGACCTGGCGGTGGCGGTAGATGCCCCGGGTTACCGCGGCCGCCGGATTCTCCTGAGCGCGCTGGCCTGGGTGGCGGCCGGCGGTGAATCGGTGGCGGCGGTGCAGGCCTACGCGTGGATGAATCTCGGATTTTGGTTCCTCCTGGCGGCGATCATGGCGCTGCTCCTTCCCGCGGCAGGCGGGTGGCGCGCAACCGCGGCTTGGTGCGGGGTGATGCTGGCCGGTGGCACCCTTGGCAGCGTGAGGCTGGCGCTCACCGATCTCGCGGCGATGCTGTTGCTCGCGGGCGGACTGCTGCTGGTGGAACGCGGGCGCACGCGGCTGGCGGCGGGCTGTCTGGGTCTGGCCGGCCTGGCGCGCGAAACCGCCTTGCTCGGCGCCGCGATGTTCTGGCCCGCGGCACAGCGCAAGCCCACGACCTTGGCGCGCGCGGCGGCTCTGGTCGCACTGGCGGTGTTGCCGCTGGCGGCCTGGTGGAGCTATGTCCACCTGACCGCGGGTTCTTCCGACGCCGGCAGCCGGAATTTTGCCCTGCCTCTGGCGGGTTGGCTGGAGAAATGGACGGAATTGTGGCGGCTGAGCGGAACGGAACGGAACCACGGCTTGGTTTTCCGCGGGTGGCTGGACTGCGTGGCGCTCTCCGTGCAGGCGGTCTTCCTGCTGAAATACCGCGATCCGGCCAATCCTTGGTGGCGCGTCGGTAGCGCGTTTGTCGTGCTGGGCAGCGTGCTGGGCACATCGGTCTGGGAGGGATTGCCCGGCGCCTACGCCCGCGTGCTGCTGCCGGTGACCCTGTGCTTCAACGTGCTGGCGGCACGCCGCCGTGCCGCGGTCCTCTGGCTGCTGCTGGGCAATCTTTCCGTGGTGGGTGGAATCTGGTCGATCATCGAGATGCCCGGGACGCCGCACCAGCTGACCGACGCAAGAAAAGGGGAGCAGCATTATGTGCTCGAGACCGACGCCCGCTGGTCCGTGGCGGAGTGGAACTCGAAATATCGCTGGGCCTGGTGCGCGGAGGCCGGAGGCCTGAGCGTGCGCGTCTGGCCCCACCGGCCGGCGGTGCGGCTGGAACTGGAGCTGCGCGGCGTCACGCCGCGCGACGCGCAGGTGCTGCACGGCGGACGCGTCGTCTGGTCCGGTCGCGTGGGCGACCGCCCGGCCTGGATCAGCCTGCCCGAGCTGCCGCTCGAACGCGGACGCCTTGACCTGGAGTTGCGCAGTCCGGAGCCGGCGCGGGCCGAGGGTCAGGATAACACCGCCCGCCGCATCGGCCTGGCGTGTTTCGGCGCGCGGGTGGTGGAGTGAGCTTCACCCCACGCGCAATCGCTCGCAGAGCGCCAGCAGGCGTGCGCGCAGCGGCTGGCTGCGGTCGGCGAAGGCGCGCTGGTGCGTCTCATATTCGGTGCGGCCGGCGGTAGTTTCGATCGGGATGGGGGCGAGGCCGAGGGAGGTGCAGTCGTAGGGGCTGGCGCGCATGTCCACGTCGCGGATGTCGCGGGCGAGGGCAAAACAGTCGGCCGTCAGCTCGCTGGGCGTGAAGGGCGCGAGTTTGAAGGCCCACTTGTAGAGATCCATGTTGGCGTGCAGGCAGCCGCGCTGCTCGTGCTGTGCCGTGGTCCCTCGTTCCGGCTGGAGCCGGTTCAAGGGACGCGCCGCGGGCGTGAAAAACCGGAACGCATCGAAATGCGTGCAACGGATTGGCAAGGCCTCGGTGATGCGCGCGGTTTCCTCCGGGGGGAATCGCAGCGGAAGCGAGGTGTGCCGGATCTCGTCCGCCCGCAGCCGGTAAACCATCGCCCACTCGTGCAGGCCGAAGCAGCCGAAGGCCGGCGGGCGTTCCGCCGTGGCCCGCAACAACCCGGACAGCCAGACGAGCGACTCGCGGCGCTGCGGGTCGAACGCGGCGGGATTCACCGCCACGCCCCCTTCGGACTCCTGATATTCCGGCCAGCGCAGATAGTCGCGCGCCGCGTCGCCCAGCAGCACGACATCCGGACCCGGATGCCAGCGGCGCAGCCAGCTCGGACGGAAGCTGTAGTATTCCCACAGGAAATCCTCGACCGGGTGCTTCTCGCCGCGCGCCTGCCGGGCCTGGTGCGGATCGGTCCATGCGCGCACGCGCTGTTCGTGCTCCGCCCGGCGCGCGAGCCAGTCGGCCTCGGACCAGCGCAGGCAACGATCGATCACGATGTTCACCGCGACAGGGAAACGTTTCCGCACGATGAAAGCAACCGCAAGGGCATCGCGGGTTCCGATCCGTTATGGGGTTCCGCTTTGGGCACGCCGGCCAAAGTTCGTATTACGAACTTTGGCGTGCCCTTTCCCCCGTTGGATTGAATCGAAAGTTCGTAATACGAACTTTGGGTGGCGTGGCCCGGCAGTTTGGAAAGGAAGCTCCGGGATCAGGGAGTGGCGAGCAGGAGCCGGCGCACGCCCTCGGCGGGGGACCCGATGATGAAGTGCAGCGCGACGGGCCAGCGGAGTTTGGCGGCAAGGGAGCGCAGGGCGAATGACGCGGGCACGGAGTTCAGGATGCGTCCGCTCACGCCGCAGGGCACGGGGGCGGCGGGTGCCGGAAACAGCCGGTGGATGACCTGGTCGGCGAGGCGCGCCAGTTCGGTGACGGAATCGGCCACGACCTGCTGGGCGGGGCCGCAGTCCTGTTCGGCCAGTTCGAGCACACGCGGGGCGAAGGCGGAGATGGTGGCGTTGGCGCCGGCATCGTTGTAGAAAAAGCGGGAGTTGGCGGCGTAGTCGGCGAAGCCGGTGTGCGTGCGCAGGGCTTCGGCGAGGGGCGAGAGAGACTTGGCTCCGGGCATGGACTGGCCCTGCAGCTCCAACAAGGCGTGGGCCATCGCCCGTCGCCCGAGGTCGAAGCCGCTGCCGGCGTCGCCGAGTTTCCAACCGAGGCCGCCCGCGTAATGGACGGATCCATCGGGCGCGCGCGCGGCCACGAAGGAGCCGGTGCCCGCGTGCAGCACGAGGCCGGGTTTGCCGGCGGTGGCGAGTTCGAGCACAGGCAACGAGTCGGGCGCGACGGTCAACCTGCCCATGCCGGTCAAGCGGTCGGCGATCTCCCTCCAAGTACCCGTGGATCCCGCCATGTAGAGGTGAGTCGTGCCAATTTTGGATTTTGGATTCTCGATTTTCGATTCGGCCAGCAAGGCCTCCAATCCGGCTTGAAGGATTAGGCCGGCCTTCTCCGGGCCGATCTGGCTCGGATTACAACCGGGGGCGAGGTGCCGGGCGACGACTGCGCCGGTGGCGTCCACGAGGATGAACTCGGTCTTCGTGCCCCCGCCATCGACGCCGATCTTGAAGGAGTTGGTCACCACTAAATACACGAAAAACACGAAACCCGGATCGGCCCAAGGCTCTTTTCGTGTGTTTGGTGTCTTTCGTGGTGGTCCTACGCCAGCTGGCGGCTGAGGCGGCCCTTGTATTTCGCGCCCAGGCTGCGGTTGTATTCGATGGCGTCGGGCATGTTCTGGCTGCGCAGGATCGGCAGCGCG
>JAUPWC010000298.1 GCA_030916665.1 Verrucomicrobiota bacterium | reverse complement strand
TGTCGCGCACGCTGTCGGACAGCATCCTGAAATCGGCGAACGTCTCATTGTCCTAGTGCAGGTGGAACACCAACAAGGCCTCGGCGCCGTAGAGTTATGCGTCGCGCTGCACCAAGGCGAAGACGGGCAGGCCGTACTTCTCCGCTCCGGTGGCCTCCTCGTAGATGTAGCCGTCGAAACGGTTCAGGAACACGCTGACCTCGCCGGTGACTGCGCCGCGGCGATGACGGTAGCTGAGGTCGAGGCCGCGGGACTTTTCCACTCCGAGCGCGGAATCGCCGACCTCGTAGGCCCCGGTGCCGGCGTGCGGGCCGTCGGCGTAGAGCTCCTGGGCATTGGGCGCGCGCTCGTTCGCCGAGGCGGAGATGGCGAAACTGCCGTCCTCGCCCACGCGCCAGATGAGGCCGGCGGTGAAGGTCTCGCCGGTGTGGCGGCGCGCGGGCCGGCCGGAGGCGGCCGCGGGCGTGATCTTCTGCCGCTCGACGCGGGCGCCGAACTGCGCGGTCCAGTCGCCGCGCACGAGTTCCTCATAGACGAACACGGCCTGGTTGCGCGTCACCGACGGCGGCATGAAGGCCTCGTTGCCGTCCGCCGCGAAGTCGCTGCGGGCGAACTGCCAGCCGAGCGCGCCTTCGACGTCGCCGAACTTCTCGTGGAGCAGCTCGAGCCGGCCCTCGTGGGCCTGGTTGGTGAAACGCGTCCCGATCTCGTCGCCCTCGAGTTCGGTGTGCTCGTAGTCGGCCACGCCGAGCTGGAAGCGGGCGGCGCGGAGAAGGCCGGCCAGCGCCAGCCACTCGCCGTGCACATCCCAGCGGCGCTGGCGCAGGTCGATGCGCACCTCCCCGTGCTCCTCGTGGGATTCCTCTTCCTCGTGCTCCTCCTCGCCTTCTTCGTGGTGATGCTCGTGACCGGGCACGCCATAGAGGGAGTCGAAGCCGCTGTAGCTGAAACCGAGGTGTCCCTTCCCGTTGATGTAGCTCAGGCCAAAGGCTGCCCCGCTGGTTTCCGTGGCGGTATTGGGCAGCGTGCCGAAAGCTGCCGGGCCTTCCTCCGCTTCGTTGTGGTCCGCCAAAAGGGCGGCGGTCTCGGCGAAATCCGGAATTTCGATGTCTTTCGTCTCGCGCCGGAAACCATCCAGCCGCCACGCCAACTTGCCGGCCGCTCCGCTCAACACGGCCGCGCCGGTGCGCTCGTCGGCAGCGGTGTCGCCCCGCACCGCAAAATGACCGGTGACCGGCCCTGCGGGCAGCGTCTCGGGAATGCGGCCGTCGATGACATTGACCACGCCGCCGATCGCGCCGCCGCCGTAAAGCAGCGCGGCCGGACCGCGGACGACCTCGACGCGCTCAATCAGCAGCGGATCCAGACTCACGGCGTGGTCCGGGCTGACGACGGAAGCGTCGAGCGTGCCGACGCCGCCCGTGAGCACGCGGATGCGAGCGCCGCCTAGGCCGCGGATAACCGGCCGGCTGGAGCCGGGGCCGAAATACGTCGCACCCACGCCGGGCAGGCCGGCGAGTGTCTCGCCGAGCGTGCCCTGCTGGCGTTGCGCCAGAGCGTCGCCGGCGAGCACGCTGGTCGGCGCGCTGATTTCGTCCGCCGCCCGGGCGAGCGGGCTGGCGGTGACGACCAGGTCGTCGAGATGAAGATGGCCGTCTTCCGTGCCGGCAGCAGCGGTCGGGACGGTCTGGGCCGACGCGAGGGACGCGAGGGCGAGCGTTGAAACGAAGGAAAGGGAACGGAAATACATGACGGGACTGGGTTGAATTGCCGGCGCGCGGACGGGCGCAGCCAAGGCAGGTGACAGAAATCGCGCGCGACGAACGCCGCCGCGCACGGAACGGTTCGGTTCAACTCAGACCGCCGGCGGCGCGTGCGACGGCACGAGCCGGTAGCGGGGGCGGGAGACGACGATGTCGTCGGTCGCGCGCATCCTCAGGCCGGCCACGGTGGGCCGCGCCAGGAACAGCAGACAGAAAAACAGCAGCGCCATCGCGCCCTGCGCGAAGAGCGTCACGACACAGGCATGATCGGCATCGCCGACCGGAGTCCCGTCGTGCCCGTGCGGACAACCGGTGTGGGGCGCGTTGGCCGCATCGTGCAGGCCGGCGTGCAGTTCCGGGCTCGCCGCAAACACCGCCAGCAACAGCACGCACAGCGCCGCCACCAGGGCGGTGGCGCGAATCAGCGGGTGTTCAGGGCGGCGGGACATGGCGAAAGTGAATCGGAACCACCTTAGCAAACACGTCAAGTGCCTGCGGCGGGAGAATCGCTCATTCTGCGTCGGTGATATCCGTGATCGCCACGACCTTGGCTGCATGATCCACCCAATAATCGAACACGAAACCGTCCGTGAGAAGGTGCGAAACGACCCGACCGTCCGCATCCATGCTTGTCAGGTCCGGCACAAGAAACGGATCTGCCGCCAGTTCCCGCGCCCGGTCCAAAAGCCTGATCTGCCGCCGACGCGGCAAAGACACGAAAAACGCCACTGCTGAATCCGCAAAAACCGGCCGGTAGCGGGACGCCTTATCCACGACTCAGCCTGGTCTCAAGAGCCTCGATCGAGGTGCCGCGACCGGCCTGAATATCACGGACTTTCCTGGCGGTGGCTTTTTTCCAAGCGGGCGTCTCGCGCTTCAGGCGAAGCAGATACAGCTGAATTTCCTGCCGCTCACGTGCGGAAAGCTTGGAAATCTGCTGTTTGAGTTCGAGCACACTCATGGGCGTGAAACTAGCTGGACGAGACCGTTGGTCAAGGTCCGGCTGGGCATTCAGTGCGCGTGCGGGTGGAAGTGGAAATGCTCGGCGATCATGAACGCGATGCCGCAGAGCAAGAGCAGCGCACCCAGCACGGGGGCCTCGCATTTCTCCAGCCACTTGAGCCGCAGGCGCTCCACGCCGAGCAGGGTCAGCCAGGTGAAGAGCAGCATCGCCGCCCAGGTGCCGGCGGCGAGGATGATGCTCAGCAGCGACACGCCGCCCCAGCCGAACTGCACGCCGGCGAGATAGACCGGCAGCAGGCCCTCGCAGGGCGAGAAGGTCAGCATCGTGAACAGGCCGCCCACCGCGGCCCAGTCGCTGGTGCGCGCGACCGGCTTGACCGGCTCGTGGTCATGATCGTGACCCGGGTGGTGGCAGTGGCCCTCGATCCATTCGCCGTGGCCGTGGGTCCAGCCCTTCCAATGCCGGAAGAGGATCATCGCGCCCATGGCAATGAGCGCGCCACCAGCCACAAAGGGGAAATAGCCCGCCCAGTGCTCGTCGATCTGCAGGCCAAACCACGCCAGCGCCAGACCCAGCCCGGTCATCACCAGCATGTGTCCGCCGGAGCAGAGCGTGACCATCACCAGCGCCCGACCGCGCGACCAACCCTGCGCCTTGGCCACCACCACGAAGGGCAGCCAGTGGGTCGGGATCGCCGCATGGATGAACGCCACGGCGAGGCCCGTGGCGGCTAAGGTGAAGAAGGCGGCGAGATCCATGGAAGGTGTAGGCGGACCCACCCTAGCAAAGTCGTCAAGCCCCCTCTGGCCGGCCAATCCTATGGCCACCACAAAACACACCAAATACACGAAATATCCGCCGATCGTTATTCTGAGACCCAGGGCCTGCTTGGGTGCGACCACAAAAGAACATCCTTACCGTCATCCTGAGCCGCGCGAAGGATCCAAGAGCGCGACCGCCAGCGGAAATCATCCTGGATCCTTCACTCCGTTCACGATGACAAACAGGGAGGGCATCAGCAGCCATGCGAAAGATGACTCGTCGGCGAGACCGTTGCCCCTCGCGAGATCTTTCGTGGGTCTGGTGTGTTTCGTGGTTATCCTTTCAAAAAACGCATACGCCTCGCGGAGCAAAGGATTGCCGCCGGGCTCCTCCTTCCGGCCGGGGCCGAGGATGACGCGGTCGAATGCCCACGGCAGGTTGCGATCAGGCCAGGGGAGCTCGGCGGCCTTTTGCTTCATCCGCATCTTCTCCAGCGGCGTCGGACCGAAACGATTCCACGCGCCCTAGGCCCGCATGAGCAGCGCGAACCACACGGAGCCGTCGGGCCCGAGGTTGAAGGCAAGATCGGCGTGGAGCGGTTGGCGCAACGGCATGACGTCGGCAGTTCACCACGAAATGCACTCGAGACACGAATACCGGGAATCACACAGCCTCAATCTGTCATTCTGAGCGCAGCGAAGCTACCGAGCCGCAGCCGACAGGGCTCAAATCCATCGCCACAGCCGGAGCGCCGGCCATTCTGGATTCTTCGCTGCGCTCAGAATGACGCTTCGGGAGTGCTTCCCGGTTTCTGCCCGGTCGCCCTTTCGTGTATTTGGTGTGTTTTGTGGTGCCCCATCCTGCCTACGACACCGGCGCGATGGTCTCGGCAACGGGGACGCGGTAGGCTTTCACGGCGGGCACGAGGCCGCCGAGCAGGCAGAGGCCCACGAAGGTCAGCGGGCCCCACCAGAAGACGGGATTCCATTTCAGCGGTTCGAGCACGACGCCGGTCTGGGCCTGGATGATGCCGGTCACGATCGCCGCAAAACCGACGAACACCGCGAGCCCGGTCACCGAGCCGAGCAGGCCGATCACCGCCGCCTCGCCGACGATCGCGCCGAAGACCGCGCGCCGCCGCGCGCCGAGCGCGCGCAGGATGGCGATGTCGCGCTGGCGGGCGCTCATCGAATTGTAGATACTCACGAGCACCGACGCTGACGCGACCACCGCCACGAGCCAGGCGAGCAGCGTCAGCACCTT
>JAUPWC010000029.1 GCA_030916665.1 Verrucomicrobiota bacterium | reverse complement strand
GGCAGCGCCGTCGCCACGGTCAGGGCGTCGATACCGAGAATCGCTCCTCCACGGAACGAATCCAGCACGCGGCGCTCCTTTTCGTCGAGCTGAGGCATCAGCTTTTCAAGCATGCTCGGCTCGCCTTCGTCACGTACCGGCTGCGGGCGCAGTCCGTCGAGGTAGTTCAGCTCCGACAGGATGTCATCCACGCCCGTGAGCAGCGTCGCGCCGTCGCGGATGAGCTGGTGGCAGCCGTGGCTGGTTGCCTGGTCAATGCGGCCGGGCACGGCGAAGATCAGCCGGCCCTGCTCGCCGGCGAAGCGGGCTGTGATCATCGCACCGCCGGAGACGTCGCTCTCCACGACCACGACCGCCTCGCTGATGCCGGAGACGATGCGGTTGCGCATGGCGAAGGACTGCTTGTCGGCCTTACGCCCGAATGGAAATTCCGTGAGAATCGCTCCCGACTCGGCGATCTGCCGGTAAAGCCCGAGGTTCTCCGACGGGTAGATGATGTCGATGCCGGTGCCGAGGACTGCCGCGGTCTTGCCGCCAACCGACAGCGCGCCCTCATGCGCCGCGGTGTCGATGCCCCGGGCGAGGCCGCTCATCACGCAGAAGCCAAGCCGCGCCAGCTCCGCACCAAGCTTTTTCGCCACAGACTGACCGTAGAGCGTGGTGCGTCGGCTGCCCACGATGGCGACGCACGGCTGCCCGAACAGGTAACCGCCCTTGCGGTAGAGCCCGATGGGCGGATCATGAATTTCCTTCAGCATCCTCGGGTAGCCTTCATCGCGCGTGGTGATGAACACCGCTCCCGCCTGCGCGAGGCGTTCCTCCTCCCGCGGCAGATCAAAGTGCGTGCGCCAGTTCAGCAGCGACGCGCTCGTTTCGGGCCCGACGCCGCGCACGGACTCGAGCCGGCGCTTGTTGGAATCGAGAATGGCGCGGGGATCGCCGCCGAATTCGGCGAGCAGGCGGTTGAGTGTGATGGGGCCGATGTTGGGCAGGTCGTTCAGCACCATGAACGCCTGTCGCTCGGAGGGGGTGTCTGGCATGTCAGGAAATGAGCGCCGGCCCGAGCTGCTCGAGGATTTCCGAAAGCTCTACGGCTACCTGCCCCCGGGTGCGAGCCAACAAATCGGCCGCCCGTCCATGCCAGACCGTGCCACGGCAGGCCGCCAGCAAAGGATCACCGGGCGCTTGTGCCAGCAACCCGCCGATCAGGCCCGCGAGGATGTCGCCGCTCCCTCCGCGCGCCAGCACCGGGCCGCCAAAAGGACTGTGATAAATGGTGTTCCCGTCCGTGATCCGGGTCATCGGCCCCTTGAGCACCAGCACGCCGCGGGGCGCGGCGAGTTTGTCGTCCACGAAGAGTCGCGGCGCAATGCGCTGGAATTCGCCCGCATGCGGCGTGCAGACAAATGCCTGGTTTCTGATTCCGGCCACCACTTCGGCGCGCAGCGCATCGGCGTCCAGCACCAGCGGCACCGGTGAATCGGCAGCCAGTTGGGCCACCCAGCCGATGGTCTCGCTCTCCGCACCGAGTCCCGGGCCGATGAGCAGAGCGGTCGCACGCGGCAGCCGCTCACGAATCAACGCGCCCGTGCCTGCGGCCAAGCCGCCGGAAAGAGTCTCCGGACAGCCCACCCACATCGCCTCGGGATGCCGGGCAGCGTATTCGGGCGCGAGCCGTTCCGGCACAAAGGCTGTCACCAAACCCGCCCCACTGCGCAACGCCGCCCGCACCGTCAGCACCACGGCCCCCGGGTAGCTTCGCGAGCCTCCCACGACCAGCAGATGCCCGAAGGTGCGCTTGTCGGATTGCGATGACCGCAGCGAGCCCAGCGGCCCCAAGCCGGCCGTTGTGAGCACCCGCTCCTTGGCGTTACCCGGTTCGCCGAGAGCGAAGAACCCCAGATCAAGGTAGCGAAGCCGTCCGACGCTGGTGGTGATCCGGGCGGACAAAACCGGCTCTTTCACGATCCCGGTGGCGTAGGTGAAATCGGCGCGAAAGACCGTGTCGGCGTTCGTTTCCCCCACCCCGCTGGGCAGATCCACGGCCGCACGCAGACGGATGCCACGGTGTTCGTTCACGGCAGAGAGCAACCCTAGGGTGGCGGCATCCATGGGAGCACGGAACTGGAATCCGAACACGCCATCGAGGCAGAGCGCGTAGCGCTGATCTGACGCCAGCGCCTGTTCCGCTGACATCACCTCCACCCGTCCGCCGGCATCGCGCCGCAGCCAGTCCAGACAGCGGACGGCCAACGGACGGAGGGCCTCGGCACCAAAGCACAACACCACGACGACGCGCGCCTCGGGGCGGTCCGACAAAAGCGCCCGCGCCGCCAGCAGGGCATCGCCACCGTTGTGTCCCTTGCCGGCCAACACGAGAATGCGGGTGTCTTCGGGAAAACCGCCAATCTCGCGAAAATCTGCAGCCACCGCCTCAGCCACGGCGACGCCGGCACGCTGCATGGCGACCCACTCCGAGTTCTCGTCGGACAGCAGGTTCTTTTCCCAGGCCTTCGCCTCGGCGCAACTGAGGACCGGGTGGGAAGGCACGCGATCCACGGGCGTTCCTCAGTGCTTCACCAGAGCCGCGACAGCCATCGCGTGACTCTCGGTGTGCGAGAGCGTCAGCATCACATGCGTCGCCCCAACCTGGGCGAGCAGCGCCTGCGCCTTGGCGTCGAGCCGCGCCAGCGGCTCATGGCGCGAGCCGTGGTAAACCGAGACCGAGGTCCATTCGAGATGTCCGCCGATGCCGGTGGTGAAACACTTGGACACCGCCTCCTTGGCCGCCCAACGCGCAGCGTAGTGCTTGTGCGGGTATTTGAGCGAATCGCAGTAGGCACGCTCCTCGTCGGTGAATACGCGCTTGAGGAAGCGCTCCCCGTGCTTCTCCAGCACGCCCTTGATGCGCTCGGTCTCGATCAGATCGCAGCCGAGACCAATGAGAATGCCGCCCGGCGGAAGGGAGAGACTCATGGGTTCATGAGCGCCTTCATCGTGCGCACGGCTTCGTCGATGCCGGTGAACAGTGCGCGGCTGATGATGCTGTGGCCGATGTTGAGTTCGTGCAGATGCGGAATCGTGCGCACCTCGGCGATGTTGACGTAGTTGATGCCATGGCCGGCGTTGACCACGAGGCCCAGCGCGTGGCCCTGTTTAGCCCCGGCCACCAGACGGGCAAACTCAGGCGCCCGGGTCGGATGGTGGTAGGCGTTGGCATATGCACCGGTGTGCAACTCGATCCACGGGGCTTTCAGCTTCGCCGACATCTCGATCTGTTCCGGATCAGGGTCGATGAAGAGACTGGTCTTGATGCCGACCGCGTTCATCGCGTCGGTCACGCGAGCGACCTTTTCGCGATGCTTCACGACATCGAGACCGCCCTCGGTGGTGATTTCCTCGCGGCTCTCGGGCACGAGGCACACGGAATGAGGCCGCAGCCGCAAGGCGAGCTCAGTCATGGCCGGGGTGCAGGCCATTTCCAGGTTCAGACGGGTGGATCTGGAAGCCGCCAGCAGGCTGACGTCCTCGTCCTGGATGTGACGGCGGTCCTCGCGCAGATGCACCGTGATACCGTCGGCCCCGGCCTTTTCACAGAGCCCGGCGAGCGCGACCGCATCGGGCTCGACCAAGCCGCCAAAACCGGCCTCCACCTGCCGGTAGCGGGCCTGGCGCAGGGTTGCGGCATGATCGATATTGACGCCGAGGAGAATCATGAGGGGAAG
Source organism: Verrucomicrobiota bacterium (assembly GCA_030916665.1). Classification (GTDB taxonomy): domain Bacteria; phylum Verrucomicrobiota; class Verrucomicrobiia; order Opitutales; family Opitutaceae; genus Lacunisphaera. Next base: position 5,521 of record JAUPWC010000029.1, on the reverse strand, counting down.
GTTGACCATTAAGGCCCCGGCACTTCTGCTTGGCAAAAGCGAAATGACCGCCCCCGCCGCCACACCGCCCCCGAAAGAAAACCTGCTGCTGAACCTCGCCTGCAATGTCGCCGCGCCGGCGATCATCCTCTCCAAGCTATCCGAGCAACTGGGGGCACGAAACGCGCTGATCACCGCCCTCGCCTTCCCGCTGGCCTATGGCGCCTACGACCTGATGCGGCGTCGGACTTTCAATTTCCTGTCGGCGCTCGGGTTCACGAGCACGTTGGCCACGGGTGGTTTGGGACTGTTGAAACTGGAGCCCTTCTGGTTCGCCGTGAAGGAAGCGGTCGTGCCCACGCTCATCGGCCTGACCGTGCTGATCTCGCAATGGACGAAACGCCCGCTCGTGCGCACGATGATGTTCAACGACCAGGTCATCAACGTGCCGCGAGTGGAAGCCGCCCTCGACGAACGGGGGCAGCGTCCGGCCTTCCTCGGCCTGCTGAAGACTTCCTCGTGGCTGCTTGCCGGGTCGTTTGCCCTGAGCGCCGTGCTGAACTTTGTGCTCGCACGTCTCATCATCACCGCGATGCCCGAAACACCCGAGTTCAACGAACAGCTCGGCCGTCTTACCTGGCTGAGCTACATCGTGATCATGGTGCCGAGCCTGGTCATCATGATCTTCGCGCTTTGGAGACTGCTCAAGGGCTTGGAGAAATTGAGCGGCCTGACGTTCGACGAGATCCTGCACCAGCCGCCGGCTCCGGAAAAGAAATAGGGCGGGTTTTGCAACCCGCCCCGGAGAGAACGCGAACTCAGCCGCGCTTGCCGATCAGCACGTAGTCGCGCTTGACCGGTCCGACATAGACTTGGCGAGGACGGTAGATACGGCCCTTGGGATTGGAGGCGACCTCCTTCCAGTTGGCGATCCAGCCCGGAGACCGACCGATGGCGAACATGGTCGTGAAAAGCTCCGTCGGAATGCCGAGCGCGCGCATGATGATGCCCGAATAGAAATCGACGTTGGGATACAGCTTGCGCGAGAGGAAGTAGTCGTCGTTCAACGCGGAGTGTTCAAGACGCTTGGCGATGTCGAGGAGCGGGTCGGTCTTGCCGAGCTTGTTGAGCACCACGTCGCAGGCATGCCCGATGATGCGGGCCCGGGGATCATAGTTGCGATAGACCGCGTGGCCGAAGCCCATCAGGCGGTTGGCCTTGGAGCCGGACTTGGCCGCAGCGATGAAGCGCGTGCCGTCGTCGCCCTCGTCATGGATCGCCTGGAGCATCTGCATCACGGCCGTGTTGGCGCCGCCGTGGAGCGGTCCGGAGAGCGCGCAGATGCCCGCCGCCAGCGAGGTGAAGAGATTAGCGCCGCTCGAACCGACCATGCGAACGGTCGAGGTGCTGCAGTTCTGCTCGTGGTCGGCGTGGAGCAGGAGGATGAGGTTCAGAGCCCGAGTGACCTCGGGAATCGCGGCGTATTCCTTGTAGGGCTCCGAGAACATCAGGTGCAGGAAATTATCGCAGAACGGCACGTCCTTCGGGTAGTTGAAGGGCAGGCCGTGGCGGTAGCGGTAAATGCCGGCGACAATCGTGCGGATTTTCGAAATGGCCATCGCGGCCGTCAGGTCGAAATTCTCGAGGTCCTTCTCGAAATTGTTCGTGGCGAGGTGCGGATAGTAGGCCGCAAGCGAACTCACGATCGAGGTGAGCATGCCCATCGGCGGGGCGCCGCGTGGAAAACCCTCGAAAATGCGCATCATCTGAGTGTCGATGGCCGCGTTTTCCCGGAGCATTGTGCCGAAGCGCTTGCGCTGTTCGGGCGAGGGCAGTTCGCCGTAGATGACAAGATAGGCGGTCTCAACAAACTCGGACTGCTCGGCCAGCTGCTCAATGGGGTAGCCGCGGTGGCGCAGAATGCCGTTATCGCCGTCAAGATAGGTGATGCAGCTTTCGCAGGAGCCGGTGTTGCCGTAGCCTTGGTCGTAGAACAGGTAGCCCGTGTCCTTCCTAAGGTTGCGGGCGTCTATGGCCTTTTCTCCCTCCGAGCCGGTGATCACGGGGTAGGAAATCTCTTTGTCGTCGATCTTGAGGAGGGCGTTGGTGGGCATGGCGGGGTAAGGATCAGACCAAAGCAGAATTCAGGCCTGATGCAAAGCAAAGCGGCTTCGCCCGCTCTGTCATCGGACAGTCATTAGCCGATCTAGCTGAAAGCGGTAGAAAATATAAAGCCCGAGCTAGGCCAGAAAGCTCAACGGCTCTGCAATGCCGGGACGGTAAAAATCTCCGCCGGGAAGCTCTCGTTCACGACCACCTTTTCGAAAGTGATGGCGGTCACGGTGCCGTTCGGCGCCTTGTTGACGACGCGCCTGGGGAAGCGAACTCCGCTGACTACTAGTTCGCCCTCCTCACGGATTTCCGTGCCGTTTTCGGTGATGGTCTTGACTAGGCGACCGGTGGCTTTCTCAAAGAAACGCTGGAACGTCACACCGCCTACATGGGCAAAGGTCAGTTTCACGCAAGCCACACCATCGACATCGCTGTCGCCCGCCACTTGGATGGCGCAATCCTTCATCTCATGGCCGGAGTAGAAGCTGAGATTTTCAAGGGTGTTGGCGCGCAGCCGTTTCACCTGCAAGGCGTCCAGCAACACGACCTGCCACTGCAAGGGGTTCTCGGCATTGATGCGCTTCTGCCAGGCGTCGTAGCCATCGAGCGCGGTAATTTCGATCACCTTTGGTCCCTTAAGCGTGATGCGCTGGCGGAAGAATTTCTGGAAGACGATCTCGGCAGGAAGTTTGAGGTCGCCGGGGGCCTCCATCGTGCCGGTGAAGTGGATGCTGGTGACGGCAGTCAGGGCTGATTCGTTGCCAAGGAAAGCCCGGGCCTTAGCTATCCACTTGTCCGCGGTGTCGGCCGAGGCGGAAATCGCATTCAAGGCGAACGAGAGAACCAATGCGCGAATGATGCCGGCTTTCATGCGGGGTGTTATGACAGGACAACTTGGTCCCGGTGCCGAAGTTCGCAATGGCATTTTACTCCCATTCGATCGTCGCCGGCGGCTTGGAGCTGATATCGAGCACCACGCGGCTCACGCCACGTACCTCGTTGGTAATGCGGCTGGAGATTTTTTGGAGCAGTTCGTGCGGCACCTTGGCCCAATCGGCGGTCATCGCATCGGTGCTTTCAACAATGCGCAGCGCAATCACGTAATCGTAAGTGCGCTCGTCTCCGAAGACGCCGACGGTTTTCACCGGCAGGAAGACGGCGAAGGACTGCCAAACCTTCCAGTAAAGGCCCGACTTCATCATCTCTTCCTGTAGCACGAAGTCTGCATTGCGCAGGATGTCGAGCTTGTCGGCGGTGATGTCGCCCATCACCCGGACGCCAAGGCCCGGGCCTGGGAAGGGCTGCCGCCAGACCACGTCGCGAGGGAGACCGAGCGCCTCGCCGACGCGGCGAACCTCATCCTTGAAGAGCTCGCGGAGCGGCTCAATGAGCTTGAGCTTCATACGCGCGGGCAGGCCACCGACGTTATGGTGGGTTTTGATCAGCGAAGCAGGATTGCCCTGGATAGAGACCGATTCGATCACGTCGGGATACAGTGTGCCCTGTCCGAGAAATTCCGCCGTGCGACCGATCTTCTTGAGCGTTTTCTCGAACACCTCGACGAAGGTGCGGCCGATGACCTTGCGCTTCGTCTCAGGGTCACTGATTCCCTTGAGTCGCTTTAGAAAGAGCGCCGAAGCATCGACCACGCGCAGGTCGATGCTGAAGTGCTTGCCGTAGAGTTCGCGCACGTAGTCACGCTCGCCTTTGCGAAGCAGTCCGTTGTCAACAAAGACACATGTGAGTTGCTTGCCAATCGCTTTGTGAAGCAGCGCAGCGGCCACGGAAGAATCGACTCCACCGGAGAGACCCAGAAGCACACGGCCCTTGCCGACCTTGGTGCGAATGTCTGCTACTGCATGAGCGATAAAATCCTTGGTCGTCCAATCCTGACGTGCGCCGCAAACGCCGACGAGGAAATTGCGGATCATGTCCACGCCACGCTCGGTGTGGAAAACCTCCGGATGAAACTGGATGCCGTAGAAGCCGCGCTTGGCGTCTTCAATCGCCGAGAAGGGTGAGTTTTCGGAAGTGCCGACGGCAACGAAACCCGGCGGAAGCTTTGCGAGCTTGTCACCGTGGGAATTCCAGATGCGGAGCTTCTTCGGCAGTCCCTTGAAGAGCTTTCCAGATTTTCTGATTGTAAGATGGCCGTGCCCGTATTCGCGGGCTCTGCTATGCTCGACCTTGCCGCCGAGAAAGTGCCCCATGAGCTGCACACCGTAGCAGATCCCGAGCACAGGCACGCCAAGTTTGAGTATTTCAGGATCGGGGTGCGGTGCGTTCTGAGCATAAACGCTCTGCGGTCCCCCGGAGAGTATGATGCCAATTACACCCTCTTCGCGGAGCTTTGCAGCCGGAGTGCTGAAATGATAAATCCTAGAGTAGACATGGCTCTCGCGGATGCGACGTGCAATGACCTGCGTTAGCTGAGAACCAAAATCCAGAACGGCGATTGTCTGTGCCATGAGAAGTTATGGGAGCTCACTCTCATTCAAATCAACACGAATTACTCCGGTGTCACACGACACATTTAATTTCCAATTGTGATCTGAAGTCTTGTAGTCCTGCGGAAGCGCACATGGACAGAATTGGTGTGCACACAGGGAAGTCGCACTACTCGCGGTGTGAGCTAGACCGATAGTCATGGACTTCTGGTCAATAGCCGATCCGACAAGATTGACCATTAGATGAAACTACACCACCGCACGTGAGCAACGTTATGAAAGCACAAATTCAAAGCGCCCAATTTGTCTCGATCGATCAGCTTTGAATTTTGCTGTCCAAAAAAGAGGCCCGGTTCGTCTTTCGACAAACCGGGCCATAAACCTGGCAACGACCTACTCTCGCGGGACCTATCGTCCTACTACCATTGGCTGCTCGGGGCTTAACGGCCGTGTTCGGGATGGGAACGGGTGGAACCCCCGGCATGTGGTCACCAGGAAGGGAAACTCCAGCGAAGCCGGAGTAATTGAATAAAGCTCAGACAAACGAATAAAGGTAAGGAGGTGAAATAAACGCCTAGAACTGAGAATCTGCATAAACCGGCAAGGTCATTAGTAGCAGTAAACTGAACATATTACTACGCTTGCATTTCTGCCCTATCAACCGGGTGGTCTACCCGGACCTTGCACCGTCTTGCGACGGATTGTGATCTTATCTTGGGATGAGCTTGGCGCTTAGATGCTTTCAGCGCTTATCTCTTCCGCACATAGCTACCCGGCGCTGCCACTGACGTGACAACCGGAACACCAGAGGTGCGTCATTCTCGGTCCTCTCGTACTAGAGAATGAACCCCTCAAATCACAAACGCCCACAGCGGATAGAGGACCGAACTGTCTCACGACGTTCTGAACCCAACTCGCGTACCACTTTAATCGGCGAACAGCCGAACCCTTGGGACCTTCTCCAGCCCCAGGATGTGATGAGC
>JAUPWC010000297.1 GCA_030916665.1 Verrucomicrobiota bacterium | reverse complement strand
GGCGCAGATTCCACTTGGCTTGGATCGTTTCGGTGAGGCTGATTCTTTTCAGCGCAAAATTTTCCTGGTAGCGGGACGGCGCGCCGGTCTCGCCCTGCCGCACTTGGATCGGGTGGCCGTATTTCGCGATGATGGCGCGCACTTGGTCGGTCAGCTGGGTGTCATCCGGATTCCGCGGGTAGTTGTGAATCGTGATGGCATCGATCAACGCCAGTTGGTTCCGGGCCTGCATGCCCGAGAGAAACTTGTCTGCATACGCCGGGGTGCGCGCCAGGGCCAGGGCGTAGATGCGACCGGCCGGCTGCAGCTCGCGCAGGATGGTGGCGGTGCGGATATAGAGACCGACGTAGGCTTCGACCGGCACGACGCCGTGCGTGTTGAGATCGGGTTCATTCCAGACTTCCCACTCGCGCACCCGATCCCGATAGCGTTCGGCCAGCGCCCGCACCCAGCGATCCCAAGCCGCCAACGCCTCCGGTGACGAGGGCAGGCCTCCCCCGAGGCGCTCATCGCCACCGCCCGCATACAGGGGATTGCCGTAGCTCAACTGGAGCCAGGGCTGGACCCCTTGGGCGAGAGCGTTGTCGATGACCGCGTCCAGCCAGTCCCATTCGTAGACGCCCGGCACTCGCTCGCACCTGGCCCAACCGGCTTGGAGCCGGATACCTTTGGCGCCGAGCGGTCCCAGATAGGCTTGGTATTTCGCGTAGTCCGCGTAGCTGCGATCCAGCGTCTCCCCGCCGATCGACCAAGGGGAAGACTTGATTTCAGCCGCGGTCCTGACCTTGATCCGGCCGATGGCCGGGACATCGATGCCGGTGGTGGGCAGGGGGACCGGTGCGGGCAGGGCCGCGTGGAGGGCCGTCGCAACACTCAGGGCGACGAAAAGGAACCGCAGGTGGAAAAGGGGACGTGGATAATCCCCGGGCGACGTGGCGGAGTGGACAAAGGTTCCGATCCGGATGGTTTTCATGTGATGCACCTACCGACTGGTGTGACGCCGCGAGTAAAGCTGGCGGGCCATGGCGCGGGCGGCCGCGACGGTTTCCTCGTAAGGCGTGTCCGCGATGTCCACAAAACCGGTCTGGTAGTTCTCGGTGTCAAATCGCCCGGACGGCGGTTGATCGTAAAACTGGAACCAGTGCGTGCCCACGATCGCCGGATTGCGCAGCGCGCTGCCCACATACTCCTGATAGGCGATGGCGCGGGCGGCTTGGTCCATCACCGGCGCCAGGGCGCTGCTGAAGGATCCACGGTCGAGCGCCCCGAAGTGAAACTCGCCGATCAGGATCGGACGGTCCACCGGGGTTTCGCCCAGAGTCAGCTTCGCCACGGAGACATAATAGCGATTGAGACTGAGCACATCGCAGTATTTGGCCGCGACCGCCAGCACGAGGGGGTTGAACCCGGCGAAACGGGCTCCGAGGTAGAGCTGGTGCGGCGCAATGTCAGCCAGCACATCATGGCAGCCTTTGAAGTAGGTCTCGATCACGGCGCGGCTGAAATCCCGCAGATCCTCGGCCGCGGCAGACCGGGCTTCGTCGGGAATCGTCGTCGCTTCGAGAAACGCCTCCCACGATGAGTGCGCCATACCCCAGGCGGCATTCAGCCGTCCGATGTGTTCATATTTCGCCCGGAGCACGTCGCGGAAAGCCAGTTTGGCCGGCTGCGTCGCGGGCGAGCGCAGCACGCATTTCGCCAGGTGGAAGGTGTCACCCCACGCCAGTTCGTTATCGACAAAGAAACCGAGACACCAGGGATCGCCGACGCTATCCCGTAGGCTGGTCTTGAGGGTGGTTTCGATCAGCCGCCGCCAACCGGGATCATAAGGATCGGGCAGCTTGCCCCAAGTGCCCGTCGATCCCTCGATGCGGTGCTCGTTCGAGCCCAACGGAGCCGAGTAGACGATGGCGGTGTAAGGGGTCTGTCGCCGCAGGTAGATCTGGGGGTCCGAGGAATTTGCGATGGTGTTCAGGCCCCAGCTCGCCAGACGGCGCTGGCTTTTTTCTGCGTAACGCGATGCCCAGTCGGGGCCATATTTCCTGAAGAGATTGGCCTCGAGAAAATCGTAAACCGGATGATCGGGGTATTTTGAATAATAGAACCGGGTCGAGGCCGGCTCACTGCCATAGAAGCGTCCCAGATCCGAATCGCGCGGCGGGAGCCGGAAGAGGTGCTCCCGGTTGAGGATGGGGGTGCCATGATAGACGCCCCCAACCCGGATGCGGGTTCCGACCCGGACAATACCGTGCGACCAGAACAAACGGCCGGCCGGGTCGACCAGCCACCATTGGCCGTCGATTTTTTCCGTCCGGAAATAACCGGTGGCCGCCAGTTGGGGTCCAGAGGTCCAGCCGCCAAACTCGTTCCAATCCACCGGCCGCGGGTTGGCCAGCAGATCGAGTTCCTCCTGATGCTCCGCGTGGGCGAAATCCGCCGCGGCAAGAATCTTTCCCGGCCAATCCCGGTGGGCGTATTGGCCGAAGGCGTCGAACAACGGGAAGGCCTTGTCCTCCGGCAGATCACGCAGCGGAACCGGGGTGCCGCGCGCCACGGCGGGCCCCACCTCGACCGAACCGGCCTCCTCCGGGTCGGCGAGGCCCACGACCACGCCGGTGATCGCCGCTCCCTTGGGCGGGCCCGGGGCGATATGATCGTCGGGCAAGACACCCGGCCTGACGAAATCCGCCGGAGCCTGACGAAACGCGATGAACTTCCGGAAATACGGTGCGGCTTCGTCGCCCGCGAGCGTCACAAACAACCAGACGGGCGTCGCGGTGGGGGGCACCACAGCTTCGTGAGTGCGGCCGGTTCGCGGACTCTCCGTTTTTTCCCCCGAGTCCGGGGTCAGCACGCGCAACCACACCCGAAGCGGTTTCGCGCCGGTATTCCGGACCGGCACCGCCACTTCGGCATAACCGCTGAGATCAAGCCCGGGCGCGGGATATTTGATTTCCAGCCGCTTGCGGCCCGCGCCGGCGCCGGCCAGCGCGGCCCAGGCTTCGGGGAGGCGCGCCGCCGCGGGTTGCGCGCCATCGTTGTCAGTGCGCCAAGCGGCCAGCACCTGCGGAGGCTGGGTCCTGATCCCGGTGGAAATCGCGCGGGAGATGGCCGCCGCGCGCGAGGATGCGGGCAGACAAGCCAGACCAAGCAACAGCACCGCCAGCAACTGGCGGAATGGCAAAGCGGGCAGTTGGATGGAAGGCGGGTTGAGCAGGGTCATTGCGCAGGAGGGGTTCATGGGCAAACCTGGCGCCCCCGAGACAGGGAAGGGAAAAGGCTGGCGGGCTTCATCGGGGGTTCACGCGCTGGGTGAGAGATATTGCGCGCCTTACGGAGATGGGCCCGGCGCGGGTGGGTAAACCAAGGCGGTGGTCCGTCCCTCGAGGACGGCGATCGCGTGGTTAAGGATATACTGCGGAGCGTAGGTGCCGGGCTTCGTGGGCTGGGCGGAGGCAGCGGCGCGCTTCATCGCGGCCAGCGAGGGACGGGCCAGCTCGCCCAGGCGGTCGAGCACATTGCCCGCCTGCTGGATGACTCCGGGGGGATTCGGCTCCAGCACCAGGCGTTCAAGCACGGGCAACGCCGCCTCGACCCGGCCGATCCGGGCCAGAGCCTCGGCGGCCGCGACGGCGACCGAGCCCGAGCGGTCTTCGAGCCGGCGCCGGATCGCCGCTTCGGCCGGGGCGGCGGCAGGTCCCAGCACGGTGCAGCCCTGCGCGGCCCACCAGCGCACCGGCTCGCTCTCGTCGTTGAGCGCGGCGATGAGTTTGGGCAGGTTCGCGGCATTGCGCTCCGAGGCGAGCACGGCGAGATCCACGACGCGTCCGACCGGCCAGGCGCCGGGGATGCGCGAGGCATCGTAACCCTCGAGGGGAGAGCCTTCGGGCAGCAGGCCGTTGTCGTTGATATCCACCATGCGTTGCCGCAGCCGGGCGCGCATCGTCTCCAGCGTGGCCCGGTGCGCCGGCATGTCGGCGAGGTTGACGACGTTGTCGGGATCGTTTTCGAGGTCGTAGAGTTCCTCCGGGAGTTTGGCGCCCCAGTAGCGGGCCGTTTCCGGCGTGAGCTGACCCGCCGCGGCGAGCCGGGCCCAGGACTGGTAGCCTCGGGCTTGGAACATGTATTCGAGCGGCTGCACGTAGGGCACGTCGGGGCGGAAATTGCGGATGTAGAGCCAGCGTGCGTCGATGATCGAGCGCATCATGTCATAGCGCTCGTCCATGCGGTCGCGCGTGGCGAAGACGAACTCGTTCGGCGCCGCCTGGGCCAGCCCGGCAAAGGCGCGACCCTGCAGGTAAGCGGGGATCTTCACGCCAGCGAGTGAAAGGACGGTCGGCGCGAAGTCCACGAAGCTCACCGGAGTCTTGATCCGCGAACCAGGGGCGGCGGGGGCGAGGTGCCGCCATTTCGGGGGGTAATAGACGATCAGCGGAACATGCGTGCCGCTGGCCTGGAGGAAGCGCTTGCTGCGTGGCAGGATGCCGCCGTTGTCGCCGTAGTAGAACACGATGGTATTGCCGGTGAGGCCGTCGCGCTCAAGCTCGCGGAGCTTGGCGGCCATCTGACCGTCCATCAGCCGGATGTGATTGTAGAAGCGAACCCAATCGGCGCGCATCTCCGGTGTGTCAGGCTGATAGGCCGGGATGCGCACGCGGGCCGGATCCGTTGCGGGAAAGTCCAGCGGCTGCTCCTGCTCGGGGAAAAGGCAGCTCTCGTGCGTGACTTCATGGTTGAACACGCTGAAGAACGGCTGGCCGGGAGCGGGGCGCTTGCGCCAGTGTGCAGTCTTGCCCGATTCGTCCCAGGCGCTTTTGAGGCTGATGGGGGAATTATAGTCCGTCTTGGCGTTGTTGGTGGTGTAGTAGCCGGCCTCGCGCAGCAGCGCCGGGAAGCCCTGCAGCCAGGAGGGGATCTTCCCCTGGGCCCGCATGTGCTGCGCCGGCCCGGCGGTCGCCGCATACAGGCCCGTGATCAGGGTGAAGCGGGCCGGCGCGCAGACGGGCTGCGCGAAACACCGCTCGTAAAGCACGCCTTCACGGGCGAGCTTGTCGAGCGTCGGCGTGTGCGCCAGCGGGTCGCCGTAGCAACCGAGCAGCGTGGTGTTGTCCTCGCTGGTGAGCCAGAGGATGTTGGGTCATTCCGCCTCGGTGGCGGACAAGCCGGCATGCGGGGAAAGCAGCAGGGTGGCAGATGTAAGCAGGATGCGGTTCATTGGGAAACGGTGGTGGCGATGGCTTCGGCGACCGTCTTGGGGCCGATGGATTCATAGGCATTGAAGGGACCGTCGGCGCTGCCGGCCGGCCAGTCGGACGGGGCGGCGTATTGGCCGTCGTCCTTGAACTCCTTTTGCAGGCGGGCGATTTCCGCCTTCAGTTCCGCGAACCGGGCGGCGATGGCGGGATTCTTCGCTCCGTCGGCAAAGAGCAGGTTGTGCTGCTCGGTCGGATCCTTGGTGAGGTCGAACATCTCGTAGGCGTCCTGCTTCCAATAGTGGATGAGTTTGTGCGTGGCGGTGCGGACGCCGAGATGGGCGTGGGTGTTGTGGTGCCCGGGATCGTGGTAGTAGCGGTAATAAATGGACGTGCGCCAGTCGGCGGGCTTCTCGCCATGCAACAGCGGAACGAGCGAGCGGCCCTGCATCGAACCGGGAATGGGCAGGCCGGCGAGGTCGAGGAAGGTGGGGGCCAAGTCGAGGTTGGCGACGAACTGCGCCGGGAGGCTGCCGGCCTTGATGCCGGGGCCGCGCGCGAGGAGCGGGACGCGCAGGCCGGGCTCATACATGAAGCGCTTGTCGTAGAGCCCGAATTCGCCGAGATACCAGCCGTTGTCGGCCGAGTAGATGACGATGGTGTTCTCCGCGAGGCCGGTTTGATCGAGGTAGTCGAGCACCCGGCCCACCCCGTCGTCCACGCCCTGCACGCAGGCCAGATAATCCTGCATGTAGCGTTGGTATTTCCAATGGACGAGATCTTGGCCGGTGAGGGTCCTGCCGTCCACGGTG
>JAUPWC010000028.1 GCA_030916665.1 Verrucomicrobiota bacterium | reverse complement strand
GAGCGCCCAAGACAGCCATTTCATGTGGGAAGAGAGGTTACGACCGGGGTGGATTGCTAAGCGGTGGACCCGGGCTTACTTCTTGCCCTCAGGATGGGCGATGGAACCGCGCATGGCGGTGTCGGACTGGATGTTCTCCATCTTGTAGTAATCCATGACGCCAAGTTTGCCCTGGCGGAAGGCTTCGGCCATGGCCCGCGGAACCTCGGACTGGGCGCGCACCACCTCGGCCTGCATCTCCTGCACCTTGGCCTTCATTTCCTGCTCGAGTGCGACGGCGGCCGCGCGGCGGATTTCCGCCTGCGCTTGGGCCATGTTCTTGTTGGCCTCGGCCTGCGCTTCCTGGAGCTTGGCGCCGACGTTCTCGCCCACGTCCACGTCGGCGATGTCGATGGAAAGAATCTCGAACGCTGTGCCCACGTCGAGGCCGCGCTGCAGCACCACCTTGGAAATGCTGTCCGGGCTCTCGAGCACGGTCTTGTAGGTCTCGGCCGAACCGATGGTGGTCACGATGCCTTCGCCGACGCGGGCGATGATCGTCTCCTCCTTGGCGCCGCCGACGAAACGGCCGAGGTTGGTGCGCACGGTCACGCGCGCCTTCACCTTCACCTGGATGCCGTCCTTGGCCACGCCGTCGATCGTGGTGCGGCCGCCCTCGGGATTGGGGCAGTCGATGACCTTGGGATCAACCGAGGTGCGGACGGCCTCGACCACGCTCTTGCCCGAGCCCTTGGTCGCGAGATCGATGGCGCAGGCGCGGTCCCAGTCGAGTTCGATACCGGCCTTCTGCGCGGCCACGATGGCCTGCACGGTCGGCACGACGTTGCCGCCGGCGAGGAAGTGCGCGGCGATCTTGTCAGTCGCCAGCTCGATGCCGGCCTTCACCGCGGTGATGCGGGCGTCCACGACGAGGCTGTAGGGTACGCCGCCGAGGCGCATGCCCAGCAGGTTGAGCATTCCCACCGGCGCGCCGTTGAGCATGGCCTTCAGCCAGGTGCTGAAGAACGAAAATACGACGAAGAAAATGATCAGCGCGGGGACGCCGATCAGAACGAGGACGATGACGGAGGGCATGGTAGTTTCAGGTTTTGGTTAAAATCAGCCGGAAATTGTCGAGTCCGGTCACCCGCAACGTGGCGCCCTTCGGGGCGTGCCCGGACTGCGAGAAACCCTCGTAGCGGCGCCCCTCGACCACCACGTAGCCACTCGGGACGAGCGGGGTGATGGCCTCGGCGGTCTTGCCGACCACGGCCTGCAGGTCGGCCACCGGCGGCTGGCTTGTTGCGGTGACGACGGACTGGACGATAAGCTTTTTGCCGACGCGCGTCTTGGGCAGCCAGATCAGCTCGATGTAGAGCATGAGACCGAGCAGCACCACGGCGACCGCAGTGGCTGCCAAGCCGCCGGCCAGGCCGAAATTCACGAACGAAAGGACACAGCCCACGAGCATGCAGAGCCCGCCGATGATGCCGAGAATGGCACCGGGTACAAAAACCTCGCCCGCCAGCAGCAGCACACCGATGAGAAAAAGAATGATGATGGCGTTCATACCCTGGCCTTTTCGACGACGAGACCGAAATCCGTGCGCCCACTGACCACGATCGCCTCGCCGGTGTCAATGCCCCCGACCTCGACCTTCGCCTCGTAGCGCCGGCCACCGATCTCCACCTGGCCGCTCGGCCGCAGCATGGTCACGGCGACACCGGTCTGCCCGACGAGCGAGAGGATCCTTTCCCGGGCCTCGGGGGCGCCACCCGCCACCTGCGCGGCACCGGCGACGGCGGTGTGGACGATCATCTTGTCCCACACCCAGCCCTTGGGCAGGTAGCGCAGCAACGCAACACCCAGCAGGACGGCCAGCGCCAGACCCAGCCCGACATTCTGGAGAGGCCGCACGAAGGCGTCGCCCGACCAGGCCACGCTGATCGGTTCGCCGGGCCAAAGGTCGGCCATGGCCCAGACCATCGAGCCCAGCATCAAGGCGAGCCCGCTCACAGCCACGATGGCGACGCCCGGGAAAAAGATCAGCTCGAGCGCGACGAGAATGAGCCCGATCGCGAAGAGGAGAATCGGCTCATGGCCGGAGAAACCGGCCACGTAGTTCCCGAGAAACACAACCGCCAGCAGCGTGATGCCCGCGATGCCAAAGATGCCAAAGCCGGGCGTCTTGAACTCGATGAAGAGCGCCAGCATGCCGAGGCCCATCAGCACCGGCGAGATGGCGTTGAGGTATTGGGCGAGTTTCTCCGACCAGGTGACATGGAGTTCGACGCGCTCGATCGTCGCGCCCATGAACTTGGAGGACAGCAGCGCCTCCAGGTCGTCGGCGATACCCGACGCCAGCAGCGGCGTGGGCGGCTCTCCGTAAAGGGCAATTGCCTTCTCCGCCGTCAGCGTGAGCAGCTCGCCCTTGGCCTTGATGACCTTGTCGTCGAGCTTGAGCTCAAAATCCGGCACCCGCATCGCCTTGATGACGTCGGCCCGCCGCGGGGCATGCTGGGAGTAGGCCTCGATCTTGGCGCCCAGGTAGCTGTCGAGCTTGCGCTTAAGAGCCTCGGGCAGGTCCTCGCCGGTGCCCTTCACCACATCCGCAGCGCCCATGATGCCCTTGGGCGCAAAATAGATTTC
>JAUPWC010000296.1 GCA_030916665.1 Verrucomicrobiota bacterium | reverse complement strand
GTGGGTACCTCTTTCTCTTACTCTTCATCGCCGGTCCGCTACGGCGTTTCGGGGCGTACACGATCCCGGATTTTGCCGAGGGCCGCTATGACTCGCCAGTGTTCCGCAAGATCGCCGTGGTATTCGTGTTGTTCATCGGGTTCTTCTACACGATGCCGCAGATGAAAGGTGCGGGGACGACGCTGGCCTACATTTTCCCCGGCATGCCCTACTGGGGCGGAGTGGTGTTGGTCGGCGCGGTCATCACGCTCAACGTCGCCCTTGGCGGCATGAAGGGCATCACGCTCGTGCAGGCCTTCCAGTATTGGATGAAGATGTTCGCGATCAGCGTGCCCATCTTCGTGGTGATGTCGGTTTACGGCTTCTACAACGCCCACCTCGGCGCGAACGACGGCCGTCCGGTCACGGCTGGCGAGCCTGTCGCGATGGTGCAGTCGGTCGAGCGCAAGCCGCTTACGGAAAAGGCCCCGGCCGACACGCCGTGGATCTCACCCTTCGGTCCGTTGACGACGAAGGCCGCCAAGGCGGCCGGCCTGTCTGAGGAACAGGCCAAGCCCTACTCGCTGCTCTACACCTACTCGCTCATCATCGCGCTGGTCTGCGGCACGGCCGGTCTGCCGCACATCCTCGTGCGCTTCTACACCAACCCCGACGGCGTCGCGGCCAAGAAGACAACGATGTGGGTGATGATCCTGATCGGCATCTTCTATGTGTTTCCGCCGGTGTTCGGCGTGATCGGGCGCAATCTGCTGCCCGAGCTCTACGCGGGAGTGGGGGCCAAGGGCACGGACAAGGTTGTGCTCGAACTGCCGCGCGTGGTCGGCGGCGTGTGGGGCAGCATCCTGAGCGGCATCACTTGCGCCGGCGCGTTCGCGGCGTTCATGAGCACTTTCTCCGGCCTGCTGGTCTCGATGACCGGGGCGCTGGCGCACGACGTCTATGGCCGCATCCTCCGGCCAAATTCCACGCCGCAGGAGCGCATGTTCATGTTCAAGGTCTCGGCCGTGATCATCGGTGCCGTGGCCATCGGGCTCGGCTCGCAGGTCGAGCAGCTCCAGATCAACTTCATGGTCGGCCAGGCTTTTGCCATCGCGGCCGCGAGCTACTTCCCGCTGCTGTTCATGAGCGTGTGGTGGCGGGGCATGACGATGCAGGGCGCTGCGACCGGCATGCTGGGCGGCGGTCTCGCGGCGCTGGCCTGCACGACCATCATCAACCTCAGCGACCTCAAGGTCGTGGATCTGGCCGCGTTCTGGAAGGCCAATCCGCTGCTGCGCATCCTCTGCGAGCAGCCGGCCATCTGGACCGTGCCGCTGGCCATCACGCTCATGATCGTGGTTTCCAAGCTCACGGCCGCCAAGGTGCCGGGCGACATCCGCATGAAGATGCTGGTGCTGCACGCGCCCGAGAAGCTCGGCCTGAAGCAGGAATACATTCAGGAGCACCAGGCGGGCATGGGGCATTGACGTAGGGCCGGTCTTCGACCGGCCTAGCCTAGCCGCAAAGCGCATCCGACCCGACCGGTCAGAGACCGGTCCTACCAGGAAATCATCCCATGGCAGATCATCCCTCGGCTCGGTTGCCGCCGCCCCGCTCCCTCGGGGGCGTGCTACGGGAGATCGGCCCGGGCCTGATCATCAGCGCGGTCATCGTCGGTTCGGGCGAACTGATCGTCACGCCCAAGCTCGGCGCGGAGGAGGGGATCAGGCTGCTGTGGTTCATCATCCTCGGCTGCCTGCTGAAGGTCTTCGTGCAGATCGAACTGGGCCGGCACGCCGTGTTGCGCGGGCAGACCACGCTCGTCGGGTTGAACACCCTGCCCGGTCCGCGCGCGGTCGTGTCGTGGGTGCTCTGGCTGTGGCTGGCGATGTATCTGTCCCTGGTCTTCCAGGTGGCCGGCATGGTCGGTGGCGTGGCGCGGGTGTTTTCACTCGGCGGGCTGATGCTGCCGGTCAACGTGCTGGCGGTCGTCATCGGCGCCAGTTGCGCGCTGCTGCTGGTGGTGGGGCGCTACAAATTGGTGGAGAAACTTTCGACCGTGTTTGTGGCGCTGTTCACGGTCGCGACGATCGTGGCCGTGGCGATGCTGCAACGCACGGGCTTCGCGGTGACCGGTGACCAGCTGGCCGAGGGGTTCGCGTTCGGTCTGCCCGACAAGCTGGTGACGGCTTTCGCGGCCTTTGGCATCATCGGCGTGGGGGCGTCGGAGCTGATCTACTATCCGTATTGGTGCCTGGAAAAAGGCTACGCAAAAAACATCGGCCCCGACGACGGCACGCCGGAGTGGCGGGAGAACGCGCGCGGCTGGCTGAAGATCATGCGGGTGGATGCGTGGGTTTCTTTCGCGCTCTACACTTCCTCGACGCTGGCGTTCTACCTGCTCGGCGCGGCGATCCTGCACGCGAAGCAGGTGAAGGTGGATAATTCGAAGATGATCGAGACGCTGTCGCTGATGTATCGCGAGGTGTTTGGCGAGTGGAGCTTCTGGATGTTTCTCGTCGGCGCGTTCGCCGTGCTCTACTCGACGATTTTCGGAGCGACGGCCTCGAACGCGCGCCTCGCCGTGGACGCACTCGATCTCTTCAAGCTGAAGCACTACCGGGACCCGGCCGAGCGGGTGCGTTGGCTGAAATACGCCTGCGTGGGCCTGCCGGTGGCCTTCACGACGGTGTTCATTCTGGTCGGCGCACCCGTGAGCCTCGTGTTCGTCGGCGCCGTCGGGCAGGGGCTGATGCTGCCGTTTCTGGCCGGTGCGGCTATCTACTACCATTACCAGAATCCGCACCGCGAGCTGCGTGCCGGCGGGCTGTCGCTGGCGTGCCTGATCGTGGCCTCGGTGCTGATGGCCGCGCTGGGCGTGTATCAGGTAATCAGCGCGGTGCGTGGGTGAAACTACAGCCAGGGATTGAGGACTTCCGCATCCGTGGATGCGAAGTCGGCGGTGTGGCGCGTGACCAAGGTGAGGCCGTGAGTCAGGGCTGTAGCGGCCAGCAGTGAATCCAGGGTCGGCAGTTTGTGCCCCTTGATCTCGGCGCCAGCCTGCAACCGGCCCCAAAGATCGGCAGCCGGAGTGTCCACCGGCAGAATGCGACCGGTGAAGCGCTCGGCCAGGTCGCGCTCCAGCCAGCGTTCCAAGGCCTTTCGTTTCGTACCGACCGGCAGCCTGGCGCAGCCGCGGCGGATTTCGCCAAAAGTGAGCACACTCAGGTAGAGCGACTCCTCGGGCTGCTCATCCAGCCAGCGCAGCACCCGGGGCGACGGATGTTTTCGTCCCGGCTCACAGATGACACAGGTGTCCAGCAGCCAGCTCACAAATCAATCGGACGGGGCAGATCGCGGGCTCGCGGCGGGATGTCCGCGAGGGCTTGCAGGGGGGAATCAGCCAGAAACCGGCTTAAAGATTGGGAACGGGGCACGAGCTTCCGGAACTCTTCCACGGACATGACCACCACGGCGGGTTGGCCGTGCCGGGTGACAATCTGATAGCCGTCAGTCAGCGCCTTTTCAACGACGGTGCTGAACTGATTCTTGGCTTCCTGAAGCTGCCAGTTTTTGGCCACGGCACGAATCTGGCCAGACTGGCCAGATTGGCAAGCGGTTATTCCTCCGGCGGGGTGAAGCCGCGTCGCATGACGTTCTCGGCGACGGAGCGCGGGAAGAGGAAGTTCTCGAGGTAGCCCTTGCCGCCGGCCTTGGTGCCGCCGCCGGACATCTTGAAGCCGCCGAAGGGATGGCGCTCGACGATGGCGCCGGTGATGGCGCGGTTGAGGTAGAGATTGCCGACGAGCAACTCCTGCTGCGCGCGCTCGAGCGCGCGCGGGCTGCGGGAGAAGAGCCCGCCGGTCAGCGCGTAGTCGGTGCCGTTCACGAGGGCGAAAGCCTCGTCGAGGTCCTTGGCGCGCAGGATGGCGACGACCGGGCCGAAGATTTCCTCTCGGGCGATGGCGTGGGTCGGCTTCACGTTCGTGAAGACGGTCGGCGGGATGAAATACCCTTCAGCCGGCGCCTGCCCTTGGAAGGCGAGCTTGGCCTCCTTCTTGCCCTGCTCGATGAGGCCGAGAATCTTCTTCTGGGCGTCGGCGTCGATAACCGGACCGACCACGGTGCCGGGCAGCGTGGGACTGCCGACCGGAATGGCCGGGCAGGCGGAGAGGAAGCGTTCGACGAAGGCGTCATAGACCTCGTCGAGCACGATGAGACGGGAGAGGGCGGAGCATTTTTGTCCGCTGAAGCCGAAGGCGCTGTAGAGCGCGGCCGGGATGGCCTCGTCGAGGTCGGCATCGTTGTCGATGATGAGCGCGTTCTTGCCGCCCATCTCGCAGACGACCTTCTTGAGATTGGCCTGGCCGGGCTTGGTCCGGCCGGCGGATTCCCAGATGGCGCAGCCGACGGCGCGCGAGCCGGTGAAGGCGATGAAATCCACGTCCTTGTGGCCGGTGAGGTGCGCGCCGATGTCCTCACCGAAGCCGGGCAGGAAGTTCACCACGCCGGCGGGCAGGCCGGCTTCGATGAGGATTTCCATGAGCGTCGCGCCGATGACGGAGGTCTGCTCGGCGGGTTTCATGATGACGCAGTTGCCGGCGACCAGCGGCGCGACCACGAGGCCGGTGAGAATGGCCAGCGGAAAATTCCACGGTGCGATGGCCACGCCGACGCCGCGGGGCGTCCATGTCTGGACGCAGCGTTCGCCGGGCACGGCCTGAGTGACGACGGGTTTGGCGAGCTTGCGCATCTCGACGGCGTAGAAGCGGCAGAAGTCGATGGCCTCGGAGGTGTCGCCGTCGGCCTCGAGCCAGGGTTTGCCGGCCTCGAGGATGAGGAGCGCGTTAAGTTCGTGGCGGCGCGACTCCATGAGGTCGGCGGCGCGTTCGAGGAACTTGGCGCGATCTTCGACCGGGGTGGCCCGCCATTTGGGGAAGGCGGCATGGGCGCTCGCGACGGCGGCATCGGCGTCGGCGACCGTGGCGCGAGCCCAATGGCCGATGACCTGCGACGGTTTGGCCGGATTGACCGAGGCGACGTATTCCCGGTCGGTGATTTTTTTGCCGGAGATAATGAGCGGGTATTTCTGGCCGAGGCGTATTTTTGTAGCCGGGCTCGCTGAGCCCGGACGACCGGGGTCAGCGACCCCGGCTACAGCATTTAATGCAGCGCGTTGTTTGTCGCGAAGTTCTGCTTTCGAGAAATCGGTGTTGGCGGCGTTGACGAAGGAGCCGGGCGCGGGGGTCTTGCGAGACAGGGGCGCGGGCGCGGCGGCGATTTGCGTGACGGGATTCGCGAGCAGCGCGTCCTTGGTGGCCTCGCCCATGTTCTTCAGGCGGAGAAAGCCCTCATTGGACGTGTTCTCCAGCAGGCGGCGGACGAGGTAAGCCATGCCGGGCAACAATTCGCCGATGGCGCAGTATTCGCGGACGCGATGGCCCATCTGCAGGAGCGAAAGCTTCAGCTCGTCGGCCATGCCGTAGAGCGCCTGAAACTCGTAGGCGCGCGGATCGATGCCGAGGCGCTCGGCCTGGGCGATGGCGTGGGCGCAGGAGCGGACGTTGTGCGAAGCAAAGTTCGGCGTGACGAGGTCGATGTTTTCGAGGAGGAAGCGCGTCAGCTTCTCGTAGTTGGCGTCGGACTCGGACTTGCGGGACCACACCGGCACGGGCCAGTCGCGCTGCTGGGCGACGATGGTTTCGTAGTCCCAGTAGGCGCCCTTCACGAGGCGGATGCTGAGCGGACGGTTGTTCTTCCGGGCCCAGGCGACAAGGTCGCGCAGGTCGCTTTCACAGTCGCGGAGGTAGGCCTGGATGGCGATGCCAATGGCGGGCTGCTGACGAAACTCGGGCTCCTCGAAGATGGATTTGAAGAGCGCGAGCGTGAGGTCCTTCAGCTTGTAACTCTCCATGTCGAAGTTCACGAGCGCGCCGACCTGGGCGGCGCGGCGCAGGATGGGGCGGAAGCGCTCCTTCAGGGCGACGATGGAGTTCTCCGGGTCGGCGGGATGGACATCGGGCGTGAGGGCGGAGATCTTGACGGAGAGATTCAGGCGCGGGAGCGGGCCCTTGGGGCCGAGATCGCTGAAGGCGGGCGTGGGTTCCTTGGCGAGGAACTTGGAAACGGAGTCGAGCACCTCGAGGTTGCGCTGGAGAAAAACGTCGGCCTCGGCGTCGCTCACGACGGTTTCGCCGAGGAGGTCGATGGTGGTGGCGAGGCCGAGCTTGGTGTTGCGGCGAAGCTGCCTGATGAGGTCCTCGCCGGATTCGCCGGCGACGAACTGGTTGGCCATGTCCACGATCTGGGCCTTGACCGGCGTGGCGACGAGGGCGGGGGCGTAGGACGACGCCGCGAGGCCGGCCTTGAGGGCTGGGTTGAGCTCGACGGCCTTGTCGCCGAGGTATTCCTGCAGGTGGCGGACGATCTCGCCGGACGACTTGAGTGTCGGCAGCACATCCACGAAGCGGAAGAGCTGGGTCTTGAAGGCCGGATCCTTCATGGACCACTCCATCAGGCGGGCGTAGGCACCCTTCTTGGAGAAGAGAGCCGGAGGCGGCTGCTGGTCCATGAGGGTGAAGAGGCGTTCGCCCTTGGCCTTGATGGCGGCTTCGAGGACGGGGTCGGGGGGCAGGAAGTCGGACATGGAGGTTTTTTGCCCGCGAGTTTCCCGACGTGTCATAAATAGGCAAGGGCCGGACGGCCATGAACTACGGCAGCACCGCCCCTAATCGCGGCGTTTAGCGGAGCAAAGTTTGCGACCCGGAGGAAGCCTGTCGGGTTGGTTGCTTATCGGCTTGGCCGGACGTTATTTGCGTGGCAGAAGGTTTCTGCAACTTGGTCGCGCGACGGCGTGTTCTGAACGTGAATGACGATCCCACAGTGCAAGCTTCTACCCAGGGAGTAATCCCGCCCGACTTCACCACGTTCATGCGCAATTACCAAGACATGGTCTATTCCACGGCCGTGCGTCTCATCGGCAACGAGACGCAAGCCGAGGATATTGCGCAGGAAGTATTCATCAAGGCCCACGAGCACTTCGACAACCTGCGCACCAGTCCGACGGCGGGCGGGTGGTTGAAGACCGTGGCGACCAACCTCTCGATCAACCACATCCAGCGCTACAAGAAGCGCTGGAGCTTCTTCTCCGACCTCGTCCACCGCAGCGACGAGGGTGAGGAAAAGGAAGTCGAGTTCGCCGCCCCCGACACGTTCTTCAGCAGCGTGGACAGCGGCGAGCGCCGCGAGTGGGTCGAGCGCGCCCTGGAGAAACTGCCCGACCACCAGCGCATCCCGCTGGTGCTTTATCACTTTGAGGACCTGCCCTACGAAGACATCGCCAAAAAAACCGGCGTGTCCCTCAGCAAAGTGAAGACCGACATCCTGCGCGGCCGCGAAGCCCTCGCCAAAATCTTGGTGCGGAGCGGCGCCAGCCACGAAAAATTTGAAACCGGAGGCGTGTCATGAACCCAAAAATGACCCCTGAAGAACTGGAGAAATTCATCCACCGCGAACTGCGCGCGCTCCCGCCGCGCAAGGCCCCGGCGGGCTTTGAAGCCCGCATGCAGGCCGCGCTGGCCGCGCGCACCGCACCGGCCGCAGCGACGCCCGTGCGGCTCGAACAGCTCGTCCACCGCGAGCTGCGCGCGCTGCCCCTGCGCCAGGCCCCCGCCGGCTTCGAGGCCCGCGTGCTCGCCGAGATCGAGCGCCGCGCCGCCGTCGCCTGGTATCACAAGAGCTGGAGCTACTGGCCCGCGCCGGTCCGCGCGGTGTTCCTTGCCGTCGGCACCGGTTTCGCCGCCGCCGCGGTGGCCGCATTCTATCTGCTGAGCCAGGGCGCCGCCGCCGAGACCGTGATGCACGAGGTCGCCACCGGCTTCGGCTGGCTTCACCGGATCGGCAGCGTGGTCGCTTGGAGCTACCACTTCGGCCGCCAGCTCGTCGCCGACATCCCGCCGCTCTGGCTCTACGGCGGCCTGGCCTTCATCGCGGCCATGTATGCCACCTTCGTCGGTCTGGGCGCCGCCGCCTACCGCTTCCTTTATCGCAACAACTGAGTTCCCTTTCATGAAACCTTTCAGTCACCACAAATTACTTCTGCTCCCGCTGCTCGCTCTCTTGCTGATGCTCGGCGTCCTGCTGCGCGGGCAAGAGGCCCCTCCCGCTCCCCCGGCGCCCGCCGAGGTGGAGCGCCCTGCGGCGCCGCCAGCGCCCGCGGACGCCCCTGTTGCGCCATCAACCGAAACGGCAACGGCCGCGACTTCCGAGAACAAGGAAGAGGAGATGCGCGATCTAACCGACGGGGATACCACTCCGACGGATTCCACCGAAAAGGTTGAGGAAACCGATCAGCCGGCCGCGAGCGAAGATAAGCTTGATCACTCACGGCATCACCGCCGCAGCAACGAGCGAGTCAGTTTCGGCAGCAACAGCACGCTGGCCGAGGGCGAGGTGGCGCAGGCCGTGATCTCCATCTTCGGCTCCTCCACTTCGGCGGGCGAGGTCCGCGGTGAGGTCGTGTCGATCCTCGGTGGCAGCCGGGTCGAAGGCGGCACGGTTGGAGGTGAGGTCGTGTCGATTCTTGGCAACACCTACATCAACGGCGAGGTGCGCGGCGAAGTCGTCACGGTGATGGGCAATGTCGAATTCGGACCCAAGGCGGTCGTGCATGGCGAGGTGGTTCACATCGGCGGCCAGCTCAAGCGCGATGAAGCCGCCGTGATCAAGGGCAACATCCAGAATATCGCGGTCGCTGGCCGAAATTTCGATTTCACGGCGCTGACCACCTGGTTCCACGAATGTCTGCTGTGGGGCCGGCCGCTGGCGTTCCACCGGGATCTCTGGATCTTCTGGTGCGTGGCGCTGAGCCTGCTGGGCTTCTACGCGCTCATCGCCCTGATCGCGCCGACGGGAGTCAACAAGTGCGTGGAGACGCTGGAGCAACGGCCGGGCTCGTCCCTGCTGGCCGCGTTGCTGACCCTGCTGCTCACGCCGGTCGCCTACATCCTGCTTTCGCTCACGCTGGCCATCGTTGTCGGATTCCTGCTCATTCCGGTGCTGTCGCTGGGTCTCTTCTGCGCGTCGCTGTTCGGCAAGATCGTGATGCTGGCGTGGCTGGGCAGGCGCTTCACCAAGTTGCTGGGGGATGGTCCGCTGGCGCACCCGGTCTTCGGCGTGCTGATCGGCGGCCTGGTGGTGCTCGGACTCTACACGGTCCCGTTCGCCGGATTCATCCTCTACAAGATGCTCGGCATTCTCGGTCTGGGCGTGGTGATTTACACCATCATCCTTCAGATCAAGGCCAACCGGCCGCCCAAGCCGGTGAAGCCGGTCGCCACGACCGTCGCACCAACGGCGAGTGCCTTCACCGTCCCGGTGGGTGCGGTCGCGGGCGGTTCCGTCAGCGAGCCGGCTGGCGTGACGCCTTCTCCCGCCGAGGCCATTCCTCCGCCGGCGCAGCCGGACATGACCGCGATGCTGCCGGTGATCTCGGCTGTCACGCTGCCGAGGGCCGGTTTTTGGATCCGTGTGGCGGCTTCGCTGCTGGACTGCATTCTCCTCGGCATCGTGACGGCCATGTCGTCGTCGCTCTTCCATGGCTGGCTCACTCCGGGTGGCAGTCTGCCTTTCTGGTTCGCGGTTTACTGCGTGGTCATGTGGGCCACGAAGGGCACGACCATCGGCGGCATCATCTGCGGCCTGAAGGTCGTGCGGGTGGATGACCGCCCGCTCGACTGGAGCGTGGCCGTGGTGCGCGCCTTGGGCGGGTTCCTGTCGCTGGCCGTGGCCGGCTTGGGTTTCATCTGGGTGGCTTTCGATGACGAGAAGCAGAGCTGGCACGACAAGATCGCCGGCACGACCATCGTGAAAGTGCCGAAGGGCACGGCGCTGCTGTAAAACGGGGATTCCAGACTATGTCGCAAGGCGGGGCGCCGGCCCCGCCTTTTCGTTTGCCGAGGCCGGCGTTTCTCCCCTACAGCCTTGTAGCCTATGGCGAAAGCACTGGTCGGAATCATCATGGGCAGCTCCTCGGATTGGGAGACAATGCAGCATACCGCGGCGACGCTGGATGCCTTGGGGGTTCCGTATGAGAAACGCGTCGTCAGTGCGCACCGGACGCCAAAGCTGATGGTGAGTTACGCAGAATCGGCCGAACGGCGCGGTCTCAAGCTGATCATCGCCGGCGCCGGCGGCGCCGCCCATCTGCCCGGCATGACGGCTTCGCTGACCACGCTGCCCGTGCTCGGCGTGCCGGTGGAGTCGAAGGCGCTGAAGGGCCTCGATTCGCTCCTTTCGATCGCGCAGATGCCCGGCGGAGTCCCCGTGGCGACCTTTGCCGTGGGCAAGCCCGGGGCGATCAATGCCGCGCTCTTCGCCGCCTCGCTGCTGGCCCAGAGCGATGCGCGGACGCAGCGTGCCTGGAAGAAATTTCGCACCGATCAGACCAGGAAGGTGCTGAAAACCAAGCTGCCGTGAGCGAGGCGCAGGTGATTCCCGCAGGAAAAACCATCGGCGTGCTGGGCGGCGGCCAGCTCGGCCGGATGCTGGCGCAGGCCGCCGGACCGATGGGTTACCGTCTGCATGTCTTTGAGCCGCAGGCCAAGTGTCCGGCCGGAGCGGTGGCGGACAAGGAGGTCAACGCGGCCTACGAGGATATCGGCGCCCTTTCGGCCTTTGCGCGCGAGTGCGATGTGCTTACCTACGAATTCGAAAACGTGCCGGCGGCACCACTGCGGGCGATCGAGCCGCTGACCAAACTTTGTCCGCATTGGAGCGTGCTGGAAACGGCGCAGAACCGTTCGCGGGAAAAGAATTGGCTGAAGAACAACGGATTTCCGCATGCGCGCTTTGCCGAGGTGGTCGCCAATGGAGACTTGGTGGCCGGCATCCGCGAGGTTGGTGTGCCTTGCGTGGTGAAGACGGCGGACTTTGGCTACGACGGCAAGGGCCAGCTCAAGGTGATGACCGAGGCGGACGTGCCGGCGGCCTTGAAGCGTTTCGCCGGTCAACTGGTGGTGATCGAGCAGTTCGTGGATTTCTCCTGCGAGGTGTCGGCCGTGGTGGCGCGTTCCGGAGCGGGCGAGATGCAGGTCTTTCCGGTGGCGGAGAACATCCACACGAATCATATCTTGGATTTTTCGATCGTGCCGGCGCGGGTGACCCCGGCGGTGGCGGATCGGGCCGAAGTGATGGCCATGGAAATCGCCGAGCACATCGGCCTCGTGGGCGTGCTGGGTGTGGAGTTTTTCGTGACGCGTTCCGGCGACGTGCTGGTCAATGAACTGGCGCCACGCACCCACAACAGCGGGCATTGCACCATGGATGCCTGCAACGTATCCCAATTCGAGCAACAGGTGCGCGCGATCTGCGGCCTGCCGCTGGTGAAGCCGGAGCTGAAATCCCCGGTCGTGATGGTGAACATCCTGGGTGACGCCTGGGCCAAGGGTGAGCCCGACTGGGCCGCTGTGCAGGCGCTACCGGGCGTCCATCTTCATCTCTACGGCAAGGCCGAGGCCCGTCCCGGCCGCAAGATGGGGCATTTCAACGTGCTGGCGGGGGATGTGGAGTCAGCCTGGGCGCTGGCGCGCGAGGCCAAGGCCGGATTGTTTGGCTGATCGTGAGCCTTCATCCGGTGGGTGCGCGCGTCCGGTGATGTCGCAAAAAACTCCCGCCCTTCCGGGCGGGAGTCGAGAGTAGGGCGTCTGTCTTCGACTTGCTTAGTAGTCGTAGCCGAAGGAGAGGCGGAAGTAGCGCGGACGCTGCCAAGAGTTGGCCAGACCGTAGGTCGGCTCGAGGCCGCCAGCGGAGGTCTCGAAGGTTTCGACCGTTTCCAAGACCGTGCGGCGGTTGAGAACGTTGAACACATCAAGGCCCATGGTCACACGATCCTTGCCCCACTTCGGCTTGTAGAGGAAGGACAGGTTTGCATTGAACTGCCAGGACATGGTGCCTGCGGCGCCACGGGAACCGATAAAGTAATCGGGACCGTAGGCCGAACCGACTACGCGATCAGGATAGTTGCCGAACTTGTTCTTCGGACGGCCGGAGGCCAGCAGCACGTTGGCGCCGATGGTCCACTCGGAGTTCAGCTTGTAGGAGCCGAAAGCCTTGAACTGATGGCGGCGATCATTGGCGAGATAGCCGCTGCTGTTGAGGGTCAGGTCGGGGGTGTCGAACAGGATGGTGATACCGGCATCGTCCTGGCCGTTGTCGGAGAGCACCCAGCCTTCGTAGTTACCGAAGGACTGCGACCACGTGTAGGAGAGCTGGGCATTCCACTTGCCGTTCCAAACCTTTTCAAGGGCCACTTCCACGGCGTAGTATTTACGCTTGGCGGCCGGGTAGCCGAGCATGTCTTTGGTCAAAACAGCCTCTTCGTTGGCACTGATATCGCCATCCTCGTTGAAATCCCAGAAGGTGCGGATTTCGCGGCCAGGATTGCCGAGGACGTAGTGGTTGTTGCCGGAGGCATCATAGCCGCCGAAACCATTGGTCTGCGCCCAATAGGTGAGGGCGTGGTCAACGATCATGTCGTCGATCGCGGTGCCGTCAATCTGACGGGTCGTGAAAGCGACCTTGAGCGTCAGGTCCTTGTTCAGCGTGTGCTGAATGCCGGCGATCCACTCATCTTGATACATCGGCTTGATGTCGAGGTCGACAATCGTGCGGGTGTCGGGGATTGTGCCGTTGGAGAAGGTGGTCGTTCCGCCGAGCTTGGCGCCGAGGGTCGGGAGGTTGTTGTTCACGGCCGTTAGAGCATACCACTCTTGGGTGAAGAACTCGCCGCCCGCGAGGCGGACGTTGGTGTTCGAAGCGATCGGGAGGTGATAGCGGCCGAAGTTGGCGAAGATCTTGGTCTTCTTGTCGCCCGTGAGGTCGTAAGCCGCAGCGATGCGGGGAGCCTTTTGACCGGTAACCTTGATGAACTGCTCGCCAGCGCCGTTGAGATTTTCGAAGGACTCATTGCGGAGACCAAGGCGCAGGTTTAGCCGCTCGTTCATGAGCGTCCAGTTGTCCTCAACATACCAAGCTTCGGACTTAACTTGGAAGCTTCCCTCGTTCTTGTATTTACGCACGCGAACGGCGCCAACGTAGGGAGACGGGACGGCGACCCCGTTGATGAGGCCGCTGCCGGGGATGGCATAGTAGCGATAGTAAACGCCACCCGAATATTGGGCCAGCGAGGTAGAGATGTTGTCCTCGATATCGTAACCGGCACGCAGGCGATGGGAGCCGAAGAGATTGAAGGAGTATTCGGCATCGAGACGCTTGGCTTCACGGGTGTCGATCGCGGCATCCTCGTAAAGGATGTCCGGGTTACCTTGCACGTAGAGCAGGCTGCCGGAGCGGCCATCGTAAACGGCGGGGATCAGGTCGTCGCCGCTGAGGGCGGTGCGGTTCTGGGTGCTTTCGCCCCACATGGCCGAAACCGTCAGGTTCTCGAAGAAGGTGCCGGTGTAGCGGGCAATTTTGGTGTCACCGCCGAAGTAGGTGAAACTGTCGCTGGGATTTGTGCCGGTCACGGTCTTGGTGGCAAAGTTGTAATCCACATCCCTGCCCAATTCTGTCTCCTCATCGGAGAACATGGTGAACTCGAAGTGGTGGTTGTCCAAGGGGTAGAAATCGAGCTTCACGCCCCAGAAGGGGTCGTCTGAGGTGGTGGTCGAATAGCGGCCACCTGAGCTGATCACGTCTTCGCGCTTGAAATCACGGATCTGATAGAGGCCGTAGAAAAAGAGCTTGTTGCGCAGCATGGGCAGGACGGGGCCGCTGGCGTAAACGTTGGCCGTCAGGTCCTGGCGGTAGTCGGCGCTGTTATAGATGTAAGGCGTCGAGGTGTTACCGTCGCGATAGACATCGGGGCTGTTGGAGCGACCGGCGTCGGACTCGAAGTAAACATTGAAGCCGGCGTGATATTCGTTGGAACCGCTCTTGGTGGTCGAGCTGATCACACCACCGGTCGAGCGACCGAATTCAGCGGAGTAGCCGCCTGTCTTGACCTCGAATTGGTTGTAGAACTCGAAGGGCACGGAGGCACCACCCAAGCCATTGCGGAAATTGGTGATGTTCATGCCGTTCACATAGTAGGCATTTTCAGCAACCGATGCGCCACCGAAGGAGGCGAGATTACCGAACGCAGAATCACCCAAGGTCGTGCCGGGGGCGAGCAACGCGACTGCGGTGGTGCTGCGAGCGACCGGAAGCAGATCGATTTGTTTCTCGTTGAAGATCGTAACGGCTTCAGCGCTACCGAAGTCGATGGGATTCACCGTCGAGCCGCCGACCGTGAATTTCTCAAGCTCAAGGACGTCGCTGCCGGGACCGACCAAGGTGTTAGAACCGATGGAAACAGAAACTTCCTTGGTAACAGGCTGGCCATCTTGAGTGTAAGTAACCTTGTAGTTGCCCGGGGGAAGTGAGCCGATGCGATAAGTGCCATCTGCGGCAGCGGTGACCGTGCGGGTAAAGCCGGTGTCCGTGCTCTCGGCAGTGACAGTGCTGCTTGCGCCGACTTTGCCATAAACCGATCCGACGGTTTGTTGAGCGTTCGCGGTATTGCTGGTCACCGAGAAGGTGAGAGCGAGTGTGGCCGCCATTGTAAAAGCACCCGCCATTTGGCGAATGCGCGTGAGTGCGCTAGGCACTCCGTTATTCCTAACGGAACGAGCGTTCATAGTTAGTAGTAGTGTGTTGTGTTAGGACAGAACGCCGCTTTTCGGCGGCCGCTCTGTTGTGTGTTCGGTTAAGAACAAACACTGCTGTGTCATACATTCAACCTGAAATTTTATCGGTTCGTCGCAAAGTTACCGCCGTTCGGCCCGGGCTCTTGATGTAAAAATCTAGGCCGAGGGCAGATTCCATGTCGTTACTGCGTCTGCGATGGAGTTCAGAATAGGGAACCCGCTTGCCGGTGCCGGCCGGCCCAGCCGTTTGATTTTCCCGGGGGTGATCAGCTGCTTGGTTACAACTCCGTTCGTCAGCGCGACATGGCTCAGGCGCACCGCACCGACACCCGCGACCCGGAGTCGCAGTGGAGTGCAGGGGTCAGAAACAGGCACGGATAATTCCCGCCATACCCTAGTTTTCGGTCGGGCCGTGTGGGCGCGGAATTCGATGGTATGCCGACCGGTCAGCTCGTGCCATGAGCCTTCAGCATGTGGTTGTTCCACCAATATTTTTTGAACTGCCGGCGCAAAATTATGCACCCGCAGGTTCAACTGCCAGGCTCCGCAGACCGGGGTGGACAACCACACCTGATCATTCTGGCGCTGTAGTTTCCGCAACCAGCGCCGCCACGCCACAAGTTTTCCCCGGTCGGATTGAAGGACGACTTCGTTCTGCCCGGCAGATCCGGCTCGGCTCCTTTTCCACATGGCCCGGGCGGCGCGCAGGCCGCGACTCCAGGCATGGGCAAAGGAGTTGGATTGGCCCACCATCTGCCGGATCTTCAGTTCGAAAGAGGACCGCTCTCCCCGTTGGAGCAGACGACGGAGCCTGAACACATCGCGAGCCGCCTGACGCACGAACACATCGCGTCGGGCCAAATAGAGCCGAAAGGCCAGGCTCACTGAAAACGCCGGCGGCCAGTCATAAGAACCGGACAGCAATCGTTCGAAGAATTTAACCTCGGCCAAGAAGGGCTTGAGGGACTCCTCGCCCGCGAAAACATCCCACCGGTCGTTGATCTGCCAGCGGGCATAGCCGGCGAAGGCGTGCGGGTCGGCGGCGAGCAGGGCGCGGGCTTGCGGACGGGGATGCTTGGAACCCAGGGCGCGTTCCAAGCCGCGCGCGAGCATCGCGGTGGCGTCGTCGTGATCGGGTTCAAGCCAGAGGTTCGCGGCGGCGGCGTCCACGACGGTGGTGGTCTCGAGCGCGAGCCGGTAGGCTTCCCACGAGGTGATGAGCAGGCCGTCGGCCTTCACGGCCTGACAACGCTGCCACCAGGAACGGATGTTGGCCAGCCGGTCACCGAAGACGGGCAGCGGCTCATGGCGGAACGCGCCGTTCATCGGGCAGCCGTAGTAGCGGATGCCCTGCTTTTTCAGGGCTGGATGCAGATCACGCTCAGCGAAATTGAAAAATTCCACGCGCGGCTTCCGGTTGAACGGGTAGTAATACCAGTCGTAGGCCGTGATGCCGGCAGGCAGTTGGGGAATCGCCTCGGGCACGAAGTAGAGCATGTCGGCCCAGAGGCCCATCTGCAGGCCGAGTCCGCCGACGAGTTTGTGCAGACGGTTGACGTGGCCGGCGAAGTGTCCGCCGAGCCCGAGCCGCGCGACCTCGTCGCGACAGCGCGGGCACTTGCCGAGCTGAAACGATTCGTCGAGGCCGACGTGGACTTTGCCGGCGGTGCAATACGGCGCCATGTCACGCAGCAGTTTTTCCGCGATTCCCAGCGTCCGCGGGTGTAGCGGGCAGATCTGGCCGCTGACGAGCGGGTCGCCGCGATCGTCACGCAGCTCGTTGAGGTCGCGCAGGTCGGGATGTTTGATCAGATACTGCGTGTGCCCGAGCAGGTTGATGATCGGCACGACGCGGATGCCGCACTGGGCGGCGGTCAGCACCAGTTCACCGAGTTCCTCGTAGGTGTAGGCGTCGTTGCGGCCGATGCCCGGAAGGCTGGGATAGTGGACGGCGTCCTCCAGATGCAGGTAAAGTTCCTCGTAGCCCCAGCGCGCGTAGCGCGGAAGCAGCTTCTTCAGGAAATCGAGACGCTCGACCTGCCGGGCGAGATCCCATTGGAAGGCGCGGATCATCGCCGGCGATTGAGGCCGAGCGTTTTGCGCGGCGCAACCTACGAAAAAGGGCCGGCATGCGCCGGCCCTTGGGAGAGATGCTTGAATTCAGGACGCTCAGCCGCGCTTCTTGGCGATGAGCTGCTCGAGTTTCACAATGTCGGCGGAGAACAGGCGGATGCCCTCGGCGGTCTTTTCGGTCGCCATGGCGTCCTCGTTCAGCGCGAAGCGGAAACCCTTCTCGTCGAAGCTGACCTTCTTGAGGCTGGCGTCGGCGGAGGCCTTGGGGTCGAGCTTGCGGGCGACCGGAGCCTCGCTCTTGGCGAGTTCGGCAAGGAGCGTCGGGGCGATGGTGAGCAGGTCGCAGCCGGCCAGCTCGAGGATCTCGCCGGTGTTGCGGAAGGACGCACCCATGACCTCGGTCTTGTAGCCGAATTTTTTGTAGAAAGCGTAAATTTGCGTGACGGAGACGACGCCGGGGTCCTTGGCGCCAACAAAGTCGCCGGTCGGGTTTTTGGCCTTGTGCCAGTCGAGGATGCGGCCGACGAACGGCGAGATGAGCTGGATGCCGGACTCGGCGCAGGCCACGGCCTGGGCGAAGCTGAAGAGCAGCGTCAGGTTGCAGTGGATGCCTTCTTTTTCGAGCGTCTCGGCGGCTTTGATGCCTTCCCAGGTGGAGGCGATCTTGATCAGCACGCGGTCGCGGGAGATGCCGGCCTTCTCGTAGAGGGCGATGATTTCGCGGGCCTTGGCCAGCGTGGCGTCGCGGTCGAACGAGAGGCGGGCGTCCACCTCGGACGACACGCGGCCGGGGACGATCTTGAGAATCTCCAGTCCGAAAACGACCAGCAGGCGGTCGATCACCTGGTCGAGGCGGGCGGCGGCGCCGGCATCCTGGATGGCCTTGTCGAGGAGGGCCGCGTATTCGGGCATGGCGGCGGCCTTGAGGATCAGGCTGGGGTTCGTCGTCGCATCGCGCGGCGCGAATTGCCTCATGCTGGCGAAGTCGCCGGTGTCGGCGACGACTGTGGTGAACTGCTTAAGCTGGTCGAGTTGGTTCATGGCGTGGGAGGGGAGTCTTTACGGCTTCGGGATGGGCGCGTAAATAGTTTCGCAGCCACTCGACCCCGGACAGTTCGTCATAAAAGGCACCGTCGAGCTGCGACTCGAACGCGGCGTCGAGCGCCGGTTTGAAATGCGGTCCCGGATGGCAGCCGAGCGCGATGAGGTGGCGGCCGAGCACAATCGGCTTGGGTGCAGCGTGTTCAAGCACGAGCTTCTGCGCCGCGAGCCGCAGGAAACCGAGCCGCTTTTCCGTTTCGGCCGACACGAGCGGAGGCCGGCCGAGGTGATCGGCGCGCATCACGGCCATGAGGTCGTCGAGCGTGGCGGGCGCCACCTTGCGCGCGAGCCGGCGCACGGTCGTGTCGCGGTATTCGGAAGGACCGTCGTGGTGTAACAGGTGGTTCACGACGAGCGGGCGGACGTATTCGATCACATCGTGCGGGGCGCCGATGCGTTGCAAAAAGGTCTCGGCCAGCGGGCCGCCCGCGGCTTCGTGTTCAGGGCTGGTCCAGCGCAGCTTGCCGCGACGCTCGGCCTGTTTCGTGGTGACGGCCTTGCCGAAATCGTGGGCGAGCACCGCGAGCGAGAGCAAGCGGCGGTTTGCCGGCGAACCGCATTGCCAGGAGTCGAGTTTGACAAGTGCGTCGAGGCAGTGGCCGGTGTGGACAAACACGTCGCCTTCCGGGTGCCATTCGGGCTCCTGGGGCATGCCGTCGAGCGCCGCGATCTCGGGGAAATGCTGCAGCCAGCCGGTCTGCTTGAGCGCGACGAGGCCGAGCGAGGGCTTGGCGGACTTGGTCGCCCATTTCTCCCACTCGCTCCAGACGCGTTCGACGGCGAGTTCGGGATAGCTGTCGCGGATGGAGCGGCAGAGCTCGATCGTCTCGGACGCCAGCGTGAACTCAAAACGCGCGGCGAACTGAAACGCCCGCAGCACACGCAACGGGTCCTCCGTGAAGGCCGCGCTCGTGTGCCGAAGCACCTTTTTCTTCAGGTCGTCGGCCCCGCCGTGGAAATCGAGGATGCGGTTGTCGAGCGGGTCGTAGGCGATGGCATTGACGGTGAAATCGCGCCGCGCCGCCGCCTCGGCCTCGGTCAGGCTGGAATCCGGCGAAACGGCAAAGCCGCGGTGACCAGCGCCGGTCTTGGACTCCCGGCGAGGGAGCGAGAAATCGTATTCGACGCCTTCGATCCGCACCTTGAGCACGCCAAAGCTGCGACCGACGAGATCGGTCGGGCCGAACGGTGCCAGCGCCCGCCCCAATGCCTCATAATCGAGACCATAGGCCTCAACGTCGAAATCCTTCGGTTCCAGTCCAAGCAGCCAGTCGCGCACGCAGCCGCCCACCAAGCGCGGCCGACCGCCTGCGGAGCGGAGGGCGGCCAGGGCGGCGAGCAGCGGTGGGGGTATTTTCATGCGTCGGTCTTGCGGAAGGCGGAGGCGATCACCAAGGCCCAGCCGGCCAACAGCAGCAATCCGCCCAAAGGCGTGACCGGCCAGAGCATTTTGACCGGACCACCCAGCGCTATCCAATACAGAGAGCCGGAAAAGCCCAGCACGCCGACCAACCAGCACCAGCCGGCCTTGGCGGCGTGGGGTAGGGGACGTCCGGTCAACGCGATCAAGGCCACAGTGTGGACCAATTGGTAAAAAACAGCCGTTTTCCAGTTCTCTGTCTGGTTGCCGGCTTCCAGGGTCTCCTTGAGTCCGTGAGCGCCAAAAGCGCCCAAGGCCACACCCGTGAAACCGAGAATCCCGGCGGCTAAAAGGAGGCGCTGAGGCGTCATGACCCGACTGTGGGCGCCCTCTCTGCAAAAACAAACCTGCTTTGAGGTCGAAATTGTGAATAACAGTCCCGGTTTCGCCGCGCATCGCGCATCTGATAAACCTTTGCCGCCTGAATTCCGGCCGATGGCACGAAAAATGTGAAACCTTGGGTTGACAGGGGTAGAGCGAATCTTTCCCTTGGGCCCCTTTCCGCAAATGAAAACCTATCTGGCCAAGAAAGAGACCGTGCAGCCCAAGTGGTATCTGATCGATGCCGAAGGCAAAGTGCTGGGCCGTCTCGCCGTTAAAGCCGCCAACATCCTCCGCGGCCGTCACAAGCCCACTTACACGCCCCACGTCGATACCGGTGATTTCGTTGTCGTCATCAACGCGAGCAAGGTCGTCCTCACTGGTAAGAAGGAAGAGGTCACCGAGTATATGTCGTTCTCCGGCTACGTCGGCGGCGAGAAATACCGCAAGCTGGCCGATGTCCGCACCAAGAAGCCTGAGTTCATCATCAAGCAGGCCGTGAAGGGCATGCTCCCGAAGAACCGCCTCGCGGTCAAGATGCTGACCAAGCTTCGCGTGTTCCCGGGCGCCGCCCACGACCACGCGGCCCAGAACCCCGTTAAGCTTTAAGCAACCATGAGCGCTGAATCCTCCGTTTACCTCGGCACCGGCCGCCGCAAGACCTCCACGGCCCGCGTCCGTCTCATTGCCGGCTCCGGCCAGCTGTCCGTCAACGACCGCAAGTTCGAGATCTACTTCACCCACGAAAACTTCGTGCGCCGCGCCCTCGCCCCGCTGACGACCGCCGACGCCAAGGACAAGTTTGACGTGTTCGTGAACGTCGCCGGTGGCGGCATCAGCAGCCAGTCGGGCGCCGTCGCCCACGGCATCGCCCGCGCTCTCCTGAAGTTCAATCCCGAGCTCCGCGTCAGCCTCAAGAAGGCCGGTCACCTCACCCGTGACCCCCGCGAGAAAGAGCGCAAGAAGGCCGGCCAGCCCGGCGCCCGCAAGCGCTTCCAGTTCTCCAAGCGCTAAAGCGCCCGGACCGGAAATCATCTCACCCAAGCGGAGCGCCTCGCGGCCTCCGCTTTTTTGTTGGCGCACTGTCACACGGAAACTTCTCGATTCCCCCGCGGGAATTCATAATTCTCTCCGCTCACTTACATGAATGTCGGCATTGTCGGCGCGTCGGGTTACTCCGGCGAAGTTCTCGTCAAACTCCTCCTCGGTCACCCCTCCGTCAAACTGACGGCGGTCACGTCACGACAGCACGCGGGCAAACCCGTGGCCGCGGTCATCCCGGCGCTGCGCGGCACGGGCGCCGAGCAGCTCAAGTTCAGTGATTCCGACGCTGCGGCCGTCGCCGCCCGCGACGACGTGGACCTCTGGTTCCTTGCGCTGCCGCATGGTGCCGCCGCCGATTTCGCCAAGGCCCTCGTGCCCGCCGGCCGCAAGGTCGTGGACCTCAGCGCCGACTTCCGCGTCGCGGACCTCGCCACCTACGAGAAATATTACGGCCACCACCACGCGCCCGAGCTGCTGTCCTGCGCCCGCTTCATCCTGCCCGAGCTGACGGACCCGAAGTGGAAGTCCGAGATCAAGCTCGCCGCTGCGCCCGGCTGCTACCCGACCAGCACCATCGTGCCGCTCGCGCCGCTGCTCAAGGCCGGCGTCGTCACCAAGGATCACATCGTCGTGAACTCATTTTCCGGCGTCAGCGGCGCGGGCAAGAAGGCCGAGGAGCAATACCTCTACGCCGAACGCGCCGAGAGCGCCAAGGCCTACGGCCTCACCAAACACCGGCACCTCGCCGAGATCGAGGAGCAGCTTTCCGGCGCCGCGGGCGCGAAGATCGTCCTCCAGTTCAACCCTCACCTCGCGCCGATGCGGCGGGGCATCATCACGACCACCACCGTGCCGGCCGCCGCGGGCGCGACGATTGAGGCCGTCTACGCGGCGTGGCGGGCGGCCTATGCGGGCAAGCCCTTCATCTCGATCCTCGGCACCGGCGAGACGCCCGATTCCGCCTACGTCACCGGCACCAACCGGCTCGACCTGTCCGCCGTGCACGACGCCCGCACGGGCAATTTCGTGATCACCTCGGCGGTGGACAACCTCGTCAAGGGCGCCAGCGGCCAGGCCGTGCAGATCATGAACCTGTGGCTGGGCCTGCCCGAGACCGCCGGACTTGTCTGAAACCATTCTGAGCGTCGCGAAGAAACCCGTTTTGTTCCTCATGAGCCATCTGACCGTTACCCCTGACAGCGCCGGCATCACCGACGTCCCCGGCTTCGAGGCCGCGGGCGTCGCCTGCGACATCCGCGACAAGAACGACCTCAAGCGCCTCGATCTCGCGCTGCTCTTCTCGCTCCGCCCCTGCACCGCCGCGGGCACCTTCACGACCAACCAGGTCAAGGCCGCCCCCGTGCTGCTCTGCCAGAAACACCTCGCCAACGGCGGCCCCTTCCACGGCATCGTCGCCAACTCCGGCAACGCCAACGCCTGCACCGGCCCCGAGGGCCTGCAGGATGCCAACACCACCGCGCAGCGCATCGC
>JAUPWC010000295.1 GCA_030916665.1 Verrucomicrobiota bacterium | reverse complement strand
TCCAGGGCCGACTGGCCGTTGGCCGCGGGCAGCACGCGGTAGCCGTGGGAGCGGAGCGCCCTCACGCCGACCTCGCGGACCGACGGTTCGTCCTCCACCAGCAGGATCACCTCGCCCCGCCCGCGGGCCGGTGCCGTCGGGGCCGGCTCGCTCTCCGGCGCGGGCTCGCCCAGCAACCGCGGCAACCAGAGGCGGAACGTCGTGCCGCGCCCGACCTCGCTCTCCACCTCAATCCAGCCATGATGCTGCTGGACGATGCCGAACACGGTGGCCAGGCCCAGTCCCGTGCCCTTGCCCACTTCCTTGGTGGTGAAGAACGGGTCGAAGATGCGGGAAATGTTCTCGGGCGGTATGCCCGTGCCGGTGTCGGTGACCGTCAGGCAGACATGCGGCTCGGGCGGCGCGTCCGTCGCCGGATTTTTCCTCACCGCCCCGCCGGTCGCGATCCGGAGCGCCCCGCCCGACGGCATGGCGTCGCGGGCGTTCACCGCCAGATTGACCAGGACCTGGTCGATCATGCTGGCATCGCCGTTGAAAAGCAGTCGCTCGGACGAGAAATCGAGCTGCACGGCGATATGTTCGCCGAGCAGGCGCCGCAGCATCTTGGTCAGCTGCGTGATCACCTCGTTCAGGTCGAGCGGCCGGATGTTCACCACCTGCAGGCGGCTGAATGCCAGCAGCTGGCTCGTGAGGTTGGCCGCGCGCCGGGCGGCCTTGTCGATCTCGCCAAACGATTCGACCATGTCGGCCGGCAGTCTTTCGCGGTCACGCAGCAGGCCGAGATGACCGATGATGGCCGTGAGCAGGTTGTTGAAATCGTGGGCGATGCCACCGGACAGCTGCCCGACCGCCTCCATTTTCTGCGACTGGCGCAGCCGCTCTTCGAGACGGCGCTGGTCCGTGATGTCGCGAAAGGACCAGATGCGTCCGAAATTGCGTCCCTGATCGTCCTGCACCGGGGCCGAGTAGCGGTCGAGAACCAAGCCGTCCACCAGCTCGACGACTTCCCGGCTCACCTCCGTAGGGTGCGCGTAGAGATACGTGACCCGTTCGACGAACTCTTTCGGGTTGCGGGTGCGCTCGGTCACGAAGCGCAGCTGGCGGGCGTCGTCGGGATCGCTGGCGACCTCGGCCGGGATCTTCCACACCTCGGCGAACCGCCGGTTTTGGAGGATCTTCCGGCCTGCGGCATCAACCACCAGGATGCCGTCGAGCGTCGAGTTAAGCTGCGCCTCGAACAAAGCAGTCCGCAGCCGCAGTTCCTCCTCCACCCGCTTGCGCGCGGAGATGTCGCGGATGATTGCCTGGATCAGCGGCTGGCCCCCGATCACGATCGGATTCAGGCTGACCTCCGTGTCGAAGACCGTGCCGTCGAGCCGGCGCGACCGCCACTGGAATTCCGGCGTCCGGCCCGCCTGCGCCTCGGCGAAATACGCCTGCGCCACCTCGGCCGAGGACCGCCCACCCGCCTGTTCAGGCGCCGACAGTGCCACCGGCGACTGCCCGATGATCTGCTCGCGCCGGGCACCGAACATGTCCAAGGCACGCGGGTTGCAGTCAATCAGCTCTGTTTCGCTCAACAGGAAGATCGCATCATGCGCGCTCTCCACCAGGGCCTTGAACCGCTGCTCGCTCGTCCGCATTCGCTTCTCGGCCTCCAGCAGCCGGTCGCGCTCCTGTAACAGCATACTCTGCCTCACGGTGGCCAGAATCACGACCAGCGCACTGCCGGCGCCGAGCGACCAACGGACCGCCGGGGTGATCGCAGGCTGTGACAGCCCGACCATCAGACTGGCCGCCGCGGCCACCACCAGCAGCAGCGGCAGCAACCGCTGCACCCAGTCACAACCCCGCTGCCAGCGCGGGTCGGCCGAGGGCTCGAGCCGCCAGCCAGAAACACCCAGTCCGCCCAGCACCGCTGCCACCGAAAAGGTGAAGTTATACCAGGTGCCGTCCTCGAGCGCGTTGTCGAGCGTCAAGGAGTTCCAATGCATCCACACCATGCCGTTGATCAACAGTGCCAGCAGGAACAGCAGCCAGCTCCGGTCCACGCGCGGGCGGAACGTCAGAACCATGACCACCCCGATGCAGAGCGCCCCGAGCAGGCACACCGGGTAGGCCACCAGGAAGGCCAGCGGCAGCAGACCCAGATCGCCACGCCGCGGCAGGTATAACGCCAAAGTCAGGGCCAAGACGGACACGGTGAGCGCGGCGGCGTCCAGAACGATGGTCCGAATCTGCGCGGGGGTCGCCAGGGCGCAGAAACCCCGCCACAAACCCAAGGCGCAAGCGGGCCCCAAGCAGATGAAGAACAGGTCCGAGGGACCCGGAAAAGGATTCCAGCCCACCGCCACCTGCACATCCCACAGCACCTGTCCGAACGCGTAGGCCGTCAGGCCCCACGCGAAGACCCTGCGGGCCGGCAGTTCCGCGGGGCCGGCATCGCGCACCCCCAGCCAGGCCAGCGCCGCCGCCAATGCATAGGCTGTTGTCCAATGGACGTTGTCGAGCAACCGCGTCAGCTCAGGTCCAACCCCCACCCGGATGATCCCGAAAGACAACACGATGACACCCAACCCCGGCCAGAGCAGAGGAGCGGCCGTGCGCCAAGTCGCCGTTGCGGGAGGAACCTTTCCAACCATGGCACTGGAAATAGACGGATGCGTGCGGGGGAGGGGTGACCTGACATCATGCATATCCGGCGGTGCCGGAGCGGCAAGTCCTATACCGCCGCGCCAAATCCCGCCTTGCCCCCCTCCCTGCCGTCCTCTGTCCTCTGCCCTCTGTCTCCCGCCATGACCTCCGCCCAGATCCGCCAGTCCTTCCTCGATTTCTTCGCCCAGCAGGGCCACACGATCACACCGTCGTCGTCCCTGCTACCGGACTCGCCCGGGCTGCTCTTCACGAACGCCGGCATGAACCAGTTCGTGCCCATCTTCCTCGGCGACCGCGCGCCCGATGTCTCCAAGTGGGCCGGCGTCCGTCCGGCCAAGGACACCCGCGCCGCCGACACCCAGAAGTGCATCCGCGCCGGCGGCAAGCACAACGACCTCGAGAACGTCGGCTACACCGCGCGCCATCACACGTTCTTCGAGAT
>JAUPWC010000294.1 GCA_030916665.1 Verrucomicrobiota bacterium | reverse complement strand
GAAGGTGCGCGCGAGCGTTGGATTTCTCGCGGCGAGCACCGCCCTCTACGGGCGGCTCACCGCGCGTGAGATGATCGCCTATTTCGGCCGGCTCAACGGCATGACCGAGGAGGCCATCATCGCCCGCATCCAGGTGCTCGCTGACGAGCTGGGCATGCACGATTTCCTCGACCGGCGCTGCGACAAGTTCTCCACCGGCATGAAGCAGAAAACCTCCATTGCCCGCACCCTCGTGCATGACCCGGCGGTGATGATCTTCGACGAGCCCACCCTCGGCCTCGACGTGATGACCGCCCGCGCGATCGTGAAGTTCGTGCGCCAGTGCCGCGACCGGGGCAAGACCGTCATCTACTCCACGCACGTCATGAGCGAGGTGGAAAAGCTGTGCGACACCATCGGCATCATCCACGACGGCCGCCTCCTCGCCGAAGGCACGCTGGCGGAGCTGCAGGCGCGCTTCGGCGAGCGCGACATGGAGGAGATTTTCGTGAAGGCCGTCGGCGGTGAGGCTGCGCTGGCTGCCGCACTCAAGGACTGAGGACCCCACCATGAACTGGAACGCCATCGTCACCGTCTATCTCAAGGAACTGAAGGACTCGCTGCGCGACCGCCGCACGCTGATCTCCATGATCGTCGTGCCCACGCTGCTCATGCCGGTCATCATGTTCGGCGCGGGCTTCGTCATGTCCAAGGTTGTGCGCAAGGCGCAGGCCGAAGCCACCTCGCTGGTCATCGTCGGCGGCGCCGATTCGCCGGGCCTTGTCGCCGCCCTCAAAGCGGATCCAAAGTTCCGGGTCGTTGAGCCCAGCGGCGACTACAAGCAGATGGTTTCGGAGAAGAAAATCCGCCTCGCCGTCGAGATTCCGGCCGGTTTCGAGACGGCGCTGAAGTCCGGCCAAACGCAGGCGGTGACGCTTTACCATTACCAGGGCGAAATGAAGTCCGGCATGGGGGTGGGCGAGGTGGACCGCTTTTTTCGCGACCTGCGCGAGAAAACCGTCGAGGCCCGCCTCGCCGAGCGCGGCTTGTCCAAGGACTTCGTGCATCCCTTCGAGATCAAGCGGGAGAACGTGGCTCCGCCCGCCAAAGTCGGCGGCAACATCATCGGTGGCATCGTGCCCTACATGATCATCATCCTCTGTTTCACCGGCGCGATGTATCCCGCGATCGACCTGACCGCGGGCGAGAAGGAACGCGGCACGATGGAGACCCTGCTCTGCAGTCCCGTGCATCGCGTGAACATCGTGCTGGGCAAGTTTCTGATGGTGATGACGGCGTCGGTTGCGACCATCATTCTCACGCTCATTTCCACCACTGTGAGCATTGTGATCGCGGGCAGCTTTTTCGCCGGTCGCGGGGCGGCCGCCGCCACAGGCGGAGCGCCGGGTGGCGGCATGGGTTTCATCCCGACCATCGATCCGGCCGGCATCCTCGGCGTGTTCGCGCTCATCGCGCCGGTTGCGGTGCTGTTCGCGGCGCTGCTGCTCACGATTTCCCTCTTCGCGAAAAGCTACAAGGAGGCGCAAAGTTACGTCTCCCCGCTGATCATCGTCGTGCTTATGCCGGCCATGATGGGCATGATGCCCGGCATCGAGCTCAGTCCGAAGACCGCGCTGATCCCGATCCTCAACATCTGTCTCGCGTGCAAGGAAATGCTCTCCGGTGTCTGGAATTGGGGTTACCTCGCTTTGATCTTCGGCTCGACGCTCGCGTTCGCCGCCGTCGGCATCGCCCTCTGCGTGCGGATGTTCAACCGCGAAGACGTGATATTCCGGGCGTAAACCCTTCAGTGTGTTGTGTGCGAGAGCCGCGTGGTCAGTCACGCGGCTCTCTTGTTTCAAACACCCGCTGATCGGCTCCGAAGTCTTTACAATTGCGTAAAACCCGATGCCCCAGGGGTAAAGGCTGGGTAAATACCCCCCGCGCCTCTAGGCGAAACGAAACACAGCTGCTATGGTGCCGTTCTCATCGCCATGAACACTACACACAACTCCGGCACTCAGGAAGCCGCGCATCTGGAGAAACTGCGCGACCAGATTTCCACCGACATCGAAACGATGCACCAGAAGGAGGCCAGCCTGCGCGAATACGAGCAGAAGCTCCGCAACTTGGTGGATCAGGTCCAGCACACCCGTCCGCCGCAGGGCGCGGTCGCTTCGAATCACCATCAGGCGTCCGCTGGTCCGACGCAGAGCGACCTCGACTCGGCTTGGGAGAAATACAACCGCGCCCACGCGCTTCTCGAGGCCGCCCGTCGCGGCCTGAGCGACGACCGCCTCGCGCTCAAGGACCGCGAGGAGCAGGTCATGATCCGCGAGCAGGAGGTTGCCCGCCGCGAAGCTTGGGTGAAGGTGCGCGAGGCCGAAGTCGCCGCCAAGACCAAGGCCATGGAGCAAACCGCGGCCAAGCCCGCCAAGACCTCTTTCACCATGGCACCGTTCCTCGCCGCCAAAAATCTCCTGCATATCGGCAAGGGCAGCTGAACCGGCGCAGATTTTGTGTGTAGCGACTGACACCCGGGCCCGCCTCGCGCGGCCCGGGTTTTTTTTGGCCGAAAAATCCGGCTTGCGCGACGACGGCCGACGGCCCATCAAGGCGTCCGTGATTCTTTCCGCCACCCGCCGTTGCTCCAATCCCGTCGCCAAAATGGCCGCGGTCAAAGGTGCTTGGCACATTACCCGGGCTCGGCGTGAAGAGGACAAGGCGGCCACCAACTGAAGCCGCCAGAAAGTAAACCAAACCTCCCACCACCCGAGCCCGACTCTTCCGAGTCGGGTTTTTTGTTTTTCCACCCCCCAACCTCCACCCAACCAAACCACATCATGCCATGCCCACGCTCGTTGCACCTCCCTCCCCAATAGCCCAAAGACCGCCCGGACCTGCCGCTCCGCGGCCGGCCCGGGCGACCCCCGCCGCGCTGGAACTGCCGGCCGTGTCCTTCTTCGGGCGCACGCTCGACGAATATTGCCGCTTCTTCGGCCTCGACCCTGCCGCTTTGCGCGACCGGGCCGTGCTTGATGTCGCGGCCGGGCCCTCGTCTTTCACCGCCGAGGCGCGGCGCCGCGGCGTCGATGCCGTCGCCGTGGATCCGCTCTACGACCGGCCCCACGCGGAGCTGTCCGCACGGGTGCGCGACGACTACGCGCGCATGTTTGAGCAGATGCGCGAGAAGCGGCGGCTGTTCCGTTTCAAGAGCTTTCCCTCGCTCGACGCGGCCGAGACCGACCGGCGCGCCGCCGCCTCGCGCTTCCTTGCCGACTACGAGGGCAACGTCCGGCACGGCCGCTACGTGCGCGCCTCACTGCCGCTGCTGCCGTTTCTGGACGGGGCCTTCGACCTCGTGCTCTGCGCGCACCTGCTCTTCATCTACGCCGCGCGCTTCGACTTTGCGTGGCACGTCGCCGCCTGCTCCGAACTCGCCCGCGTGAGCTCGGGCGAGGTGCGCATCCACCCGCTCGTCGGCCCGGGCGGCAAGCCCTACGCCGAGCTCGACCGCCTGCGCGGCGAACTCGGTGCTCTCGGCATCGCCAGCGAGGTGCGCAAGGTGAACTACGAGTTCTTCGTGGGCAGCAGCTCCATGCTGGTGCTAAACCCGCGGGCGT
Source organism: Verrucomicrobiota bacterium (assembly GCA_030916665.1). Lineage (GTDB taxonomy): Bacteria > Verrucomicrobiota > Verrucomicrobiia > Opitutales > Opitutaceae > Lacunisphaera. The sequence continues at coordinate 67 of JAUPWC010000294.1, read as the reverse complement.
CATGAGCACTCCCGCCTCCCTCGCCGCCACCCCTGAGCCGCCCTACTACGCCGTGATCTTCACTTCG
>JAUPWC010000293.1 GCA_030916665.1 Verrucomicrobiota bacterium | reverse complement strand
TATCTCCGCGTCGCGGGCATCAATCCGCGGGTGGGCGTGTTTCTCGAATGGGGTTTGGAGAAGGACCTCCTCCTGCCGATGCGCGAGATGGACGGGCCGGTCCGTCCGGGCGACCGCGTGGTCGTCATGGTTGTGCTCGACGAGCGCACCGACCGCCTGATCGCCAGCGCGCGCTTCAACCGCCGGCTCGACCAGAAACCGCCGCATTACCACGAGGGCGAATCCGTCCGCCTCATGGTCGCGAGCAAGAGCCCGCTGGGTTTCAACCTGGTCGTGAACAACGCCCATCGCGGGCTCATCTATCACACGGACATCATCGGCTCCCTGAAAGTCGGCGACGTGGTCCCGGGCTACATCCGCGCCATCCGTCCCGACGGCAAGCTCGACCTCGCGCTCGGCCAGGCCGGCCACCAGCGCATCGGCCCGATGAGCGATAAGGTCATCGAAGTGCTCACCGCGCGCGGCGGACGCCTGCCTTACCACGACAACAGCCTGCCGGAGGAAATCCGCGAGGTCTTCGGTATGAGCAAGAAGGCCTTCAAGCAGGCCATCGGAGCCCTGTTCAAAGAACGTAAGATCATGATCGACCCGGATGGGATCAGCCTGGTGACGCCGCCTAAGGCGGAGTGAAGCACGGAGCAGTGGGCACCACGAAATACACGAAACACACGAAAGGGGAATACGGGTTAGCCACGGATTGCAGGATGCACACGGATGGGGATCGAACTTCCCGAGAAGGCATTTGAAACGCGGAGGGCGCGGAGAGCGCGGAGGAGTTGATTGTCATGATGATCTGTGGGCAGCCCGCTTGCGGGCGCCTGTTCGGGGCGCGCGCAAGCGCGCAGACCCACATTCCTGCCTCGCTCCGGCTCCGCGTCCTTCGCGAGCTCTGCGTTTAAACGGATCGGAATCTGGTAACGGCCGGTGCGCCCCTCGACGGGCTCGGGGTCCTGAGCTTGTCGAACGGAGAGACCGGCCCTCCACTGCGACTGCCAGTCCATCGGTATCAGCCTTTTCGTGTCTTTCGTGTATTTTGTGGTGACCATCGGTCCTAGTGAATTGGGCTTTGTGCCTTGGTCTCTTTGTGGTTCAACCTGTCGCCATGACCCAAGCCAAGTCCTCCGCCCCGCGCGCCGTCACCGTGCGGGAAATCCCCATCGAACTCTGCCAGTTCCTCAAGTTCGGCGGCGTCACCGAGAGCGGCGGCGAGGCCACGCAGCTGATCGGCGCGGGCGAGGTGCTCCTGAACGGCGCCGTGGAGACGCAGAAACGCAAGAAACTCGTTGTCGGCGACCGGGTGACCGCGCGGGGGCAGACGCTGGTTGTGCAACTGGGCTGACCCTTATGTTCCTCATGAATCTTTCCGTCACGGGGTGGAGCGCGCTGACCCCAGCGCGTTTTCACTCAGGTGTGCACCAGCCAGCGCGCTGAGGTCAGCGCGCTCCACCTCCCATGCCTTTTGCCGCCCTGGGCCTGAGCGAACCGTTGCTGCGAGCGATCGCGGAGCAGCATTACCGCGAGCCGACCGCCGTGCAGGCTGAAGCGATCCCGGCGATCCTGCGCGGGCAGGATGTGCGGGCGCAGGCGCCGACGGGCTCGGGCAAGACGGCGGCGTTCGTGCTGCCGCTGTTGCAGCATCTGGCCGAAGGCCGGAAGCAGCGCGGCCGTTTTGCGCGCGCGCTGGTGCTCGCGCCCACGCGCGAACTCGCCATCCAGACCGGCGAGGCGTGCAAGCGCTTCAGCCGGCATCTGCCGGTGGCGACCAAGACACTGGTCGTCTATGGCGGTGTCTCAATCAACCCGCAGATGATGGCCCTGGGCGGCGGCGCCGACATCCTCGTGGCCACGCCGGGACGGTTGCTCGACTTGATGGAGCACAACGCCGTGTCGTTGTCCGCCGTCGAAACCCTCGTGCTCGACGAGGCCGACCGCCTGCTCGACTTGGGATTTGCCGACGAACTCGTCCGCATCCGCGCGCGGCTGCCCGCGCAGCGGCAGAATCTGCTGTTCTCCGCGACCTTTCCGGCCGACGTGCAGGCGCTGGCGGCCGGCCTGCTGCGCGAGCCGCTGCTGATCGAGGTGGCGGCCGTCGCCGCGGCCCAACCCGACATCGAACAGCGGGCGATCGAGGTGGATGTGTTGCGCCGCACGCAGCTGCTCCGGCACCTCGTGCAGGAAAACAAATGGACGCGCGTGCTGGTGTTCGTGGCGACGAAATATGCCACCGAGCACGTGGCCGAAAAGCTGCGCAAGGCCGGCCTCAACGCCGCGGCGTTTCACGGCGAACTCAGCCAGGGCGCCCGGTTGCGGGTGCTGGCGGATTTCAAGGACTCCAAGGTGCAGGTGCTGCTGACCACCGATCTCGCGGCACGCGGCATCGACATTGTCGAACTCCCCGTGGTCGTAAACTTTGACCTGCCGCGCTCGGCGACGGACTACACGCACCGCATCGGCCGCACCGGCCGGGCCGGGGCGCGCGGCTTGGCGGTGAACTTTGTCAGCGCGGAGACGCACCACCACTTCCAACTGATCGAGAAGCGCAACCGGCTGAGCGTGCCGCGCGAGCAGATCCCCGGCTTCGAGCCCGAGCAACTGGAGATGCCCGCGGCGCCGACCGGGGGGATCAAGGGGAAGCGTCCGAACAAGAAGGACAAGTTGCGCGCCGCAGCGGCGCGAGCCGCAGGAGAGGCACCGCCACC
>JAUPWC010000292.1 GCA_030916665.1 Verrucomicrobiota bacterium | reverse complement strand
CTCCGCGCCGCGCGCGCTGCGCATCGAGCAGCTGCTGGAGGAGATCGACCGGAAGGAGCCGAAGCCGTGATCCACTATCCGCGATTCGCCGCCCGCTTCGCCGTGCTGGTCTCCGAACTGCGCGGCAAACAGGTGACCGTGATCGGCCACCAGCGGCCCGACGCCGACTGCATCGGCTCGCAGGTGGCAGTCTGCCGGGTGTTGCGCGCCAACGGCGTGGACGCGCTCTGCGTCAATCCCGACAAGGTGCCGCGACGCATCAAGTTTCTGGTGGGTGACACGCCCTTCTTCATGCGGGATGAGGTCGCCCCGCAGGGCCGCCTCGCGGTTTTCACCGACTGCGCCGACCACGGCCGCGCCGGCGAAAAGGTGCGCGAGATGTATCCCGCGCCGATCGCCTGCTTCGACCACCACATCTCCAACCAGGGGTTTGCCCGCTTCGATTTCGTGGATACCGCTTCCGCGGCCACCGCTGAGGTTTTGACGGGACTGTTCCTGGATGCCGACCTGGAAATTGACCGGGTGACAGCGCAGGCGCTCTACACCGGCATCATGACCGATACGGGGCAGTTTCGTTTTGCTTCCACTTCGGAGCGCGTTTTCCGGCTTTGCGCCGAACTGGTCGCCCGCGGGGCCGATCCGGCGCTGGCCGGCGCCGAGCTCTATGAGCGCGAGTCGTTCGGCAAGCTCAAGCTGCTCCAACACTTCCTTGGTTCGTTGAAGATGGAGTGTGGCGGCCGGGCCTGCGTGGGCGTTCTCCCGCAGGGGATATTCGACAGCATCGGAGCCTCCGTGGAGGACACCGAGGGCCTGGTGGACTACGCCCGCAGCATCGAGGGCGTGGAGATCGGCGTGCTCATCGAGGAGCGCCCCGGCACAATCAAGGCCAGCCTTCGCGGCATGCAGAGCGTTTATCGCATGGACACCATTGCAGCCCAGTTCGGCGGGGGCGGACACGCCAATGCCGCCGGACTAAACTGGGCCGGCACGCTCGATGAATTCTACCCGCGCCTCATCGCCGCCATCACCCAGCGTCTCAACGAAGTGGATGCCGCCCTGCAATGAGCCTCGCCCCCCTCAAGGAAATGGAGGGCGTGCTCCTCGTGGACAAGCCCCAGGGGCTGACCTCGCACGACGTCGTTTACCGTCTGCGCCGCAAGCTCTCGATGAAGAAGATCGGCCATGCCGGCACGCTCGACCCGATGGCGACAGGCGTGCTCATCATGCTCATCGGCAAGGCCACCCGCATCTCCCAATACCTGATGAGCGTGGACAAGGCCTACGAGGGCGAAGCCACCCTGGGCGTGGTCACCGATTCGCAGGACGCTGAGGGCGAAGTGCTGACCACCGTGCCCGTGCCGCCGCTCACCGAGGCGCAGGTGCGCGACGTGATGAAGGGTTTCCTCGGCGACCAATACCAGATCCCGCCGATGCACTCGGCCATCAAGGTGGATGGCGTGCCGCTTTACAAAATGGCGCGCAAGGGCGAGGAGATCGAGCGCGAGCCGCGATTCATCCGCGTGATGTCGTTCGAGTTGCTCACGTTCAGCCCGCCCAAGCTGACGTTCCGCCTGCTCTGCACCAAGGGCACCTACGTGCGCACCATCGCCCACGATCTCGGCCAGAAGTTCGGGTGCGGCGCCCACCTCTCGGCGCTGCGGCGCACGGGCAGCGGCAAGTTCGAGATTACCCAGTGCCAGACGCTTGACGAAATCGAGGCGCTGCCGTTGCCGGAAATCGAAAAGCGGCTGATTCCCGTTTACGAAGCGGCACCGCGCGTGGCCCAGTGAGCGGCATGCTCCAGTGCGACGGATTGGAGGTGGCGCAGCTGCCGCCCAAGCCTCTGCACCTGGCCATCGGCATTTTCGACGGCCTGCACCTCGGCCATCAGTCGGTCATTGAGGCGGCGATCCACTCGGCGAAGCGCAGCGGCGGCCTGGCCGGCGTGCTGACCTTCACCCCGCATCCGAGCGTGCTGCTCCGTCCCGAGAATCCGACGCGCCTGATCATGCCCTCGGCGATGAAGCGGGTGGTGCTGGCGCGGCTGGGTGCCGACGTGCTGATCGAGCACCCCTTCACGCCCGATTATGCGGCCGTCGCGGCGGAAGAGTTTGTGCCGCACCTGCGGCGTCATCTGCCGCATCTCGCGGCCATCTACGTCGGCGAGAACTGGCGCTTCGGCCGGGGTCGGGCCGGGGATGTGCCGCTGCTGGTGGCGGAAGCGCAGAAGGCGGGACTCTCCGTTTACAGCGCCCCTCGTCTCAACCACAACGGCGCGCCCATCAGCAGCTCGCGTATCCGCGAACTGTTGGCCGGCGGCGAGATCGCGGCCGTCAACGCCATGCTCGGCTACAGCTATTTCGCCGCGGGGGTGGTGGAGCACGGTCGTGAGCTGGGTCGCACGCTCGGTTTCCCGACACTGAATCTGGCTTGGTCACCCGAGCTGAAACCGCGCTACGGTGTGTATGCGGTCGAGGTCGTCACCGGATCAAAATCCGCTTTGAAAGGCGTCGCCAACTACGGCCTGCGGCCAACGGTTGCCCAGACGTCACACCCGCTCTTGGAAGTCCATTTGCTTGAGCCCTCATCGCTCACTTATGGCGACGAAATCAACGTCAGCTGGCTGCATTTCCTGCGTCCCGAGAGCAAGTTCGGCAGCCTCGACGCTCTGCGCGCACAGATCGAAAAGGACCGGCGGTTCGCCTTGGATTTCTTCAGCGGAACAGCGGCCGGTTAATTTCCAAACGACGCTTGACAGGGTATGGTGTGAACCTACGGTTCGGCCTCTTTCCCAACTTTTG
>JAUPWC010000291.1 GCA_030916665.1 Verrucomicrobiota bacterium | reverse complement strand
CCGAAGCCTTCCTTGAGGAGCACGCTGACGATCGGCGCGAGGCAGTTCGTGGTGCAGGAGGCGTTGGAAATGATGGTGTGCTTGCTGAGGTCGAGCTTGTCGTCGTTCACGCCGAGCACGACGGTGATGTCCTCGCCCTTGGCCGGGGCGGAAATGATGACCTTCTTGGCGCCGGCGGTGATGTGGCCCTTGGCCTTCTCGGCCTCGGTGAAAAGGCCGGAGGACACGATCACGAGGTCCACACCCATCTTGGCCCACGGGAGTTAGGCGGGCGACTTGGCGCTCACGACGAGGATGTCCTTGCCGTTGACCACCAGCACGTCGTCCTCGGCCTTGTCCGCGGCGGACTTCTTGGACGACACGGTGCCCTGGAAGCGGCCCTGGGTGGAGTCGTATTTGAGGAGGTAGGCCAGGTTGTCGGCGGGGACGATGTCGCCGACGGCGACGACATCGAGCTTGGTGCCGAGCAGACCCTGCTCGACCAGCGCGCGGAAAACGAGGCGGCCGATGCGGCCGAAACCATTGATTGCTACTTTGACAGCCATGTTGGGTGTGGGTTGGTGGACGTTAAGAGCGGCCAATGAAGGGCGCGCCGGGGGCTTTGGCAAGAGCGATGCTCAAAATGTGCCGCCCGGCGCCCAGCAGTGGCCAATATTTGCGTAATAAACAGCGGCTTTCCCGGGGGGCGCACGGGATTTTATGCGCTAATTGGCGACTCCCGGCTGAGAGCGGTTGTCCGGGCCTTGATGCCTATTGTTTGTCCCGTATCCACAGGCTGCACCCCAGCCCCGGAATGTACACGCCCTCAGGGCCGACAGTCAGCGGTCCCGGCGACGTTTCCGGATAGAAACACTCGTGGTCGGCCAGCTGCCGCCAGCCGGCGTCGGCGAACTCCCCGATCGGCATCACGGTGTCGTCGGTATGTGGGTTGACGGCGAAGAGGAGCTGCGTCGCGCCCTGGCTGCCGTCGGCGTTGTAGATCGCCACCAGCGCCGGGTGCCCCGCCCCGCCGAAGCACCGGAAGAAACCCTCCGACGGACGCGACCACTGCCGCAGCAGCTGCCCGCGGGCCGAGCGCCGGAAAGCAATCCAGTCGGCGAAATACTTGTGCGTGGCCGGGAACCGCGCCATCCGCCGGTAATCGAGCGCGTTCAGATCGCCGCGCAGGTAGGTGTTGTTCACGCCGTGCTTGCTGCGCAGAAAATCCTGGCCGGCCGAGATCAGCGGGATACCCACCGAGGCGAACAGCACCGCCGCCATCAGGTGTGTGCGCTGCCGGTCGTTCTGCGTCGGATGGTGGCCGTTGCGGCCGGGGTTCTCGGTGATGACGTCGATCCACGTGCTGTCGTCGTGCGACTCGGTGTAATTGACGGTCTGCGCCGGCCAGTAGGCGAAGTGCCACGGCGAGCCCTTGAGGAAATACTCCAGCGAGTCCGCGCCGCCGCGCCCATGCACGTAGTCGCGCAGGAAGTTCCGGTAATTGTCGTTCCACGACGCGAAGCCCGTCGGCCGCAGCGCGGCGGCGATGTGTCCGCGGAAGCTCCAGGGTTCGGCGATCAGGATCACGTCGGGCTTCACCTTCTTCACCGCCGTCTCGACCTCGCGCAGCACGTCCACGCCGATCAGTTCGGCCAGGTCGAAACGGAAGCCATCCACGCCATAGACCTCGATGAGCTGCACGAGACTGTCGATGATCAGGCGCGTGGCCATCGCGGAACGCGCACGCAGGTCGTTGCCGCAGCCGCTCCAGTTGGTCAGCGATCCGTCGTCACCCAGCTCGAAGTAGTAGAGCTTGTCGATGAACAGCAGGTGCGCCGGCTCGCCGACATGGTTATAGACCACGTCGATCACCACGGCGATGCCCTGGCGGTGAAAGGCCGCCACCAGGTCCTGCAGTTCCTTCACCTGCGAGGCCCGCGCACCGTCGAGGCCGTAGTCGGCCGCCGTGGCGAGATAGCCCACCGGCATGTAGCCCCAGAAATATTCTTCCTTCGTCGTGTTGTCCGCGTGATGCACCGGCTGAAGCTCCACGCAGTTCACGCCAAGCTTCTTCAGGTAGAAATCCGGGCTCTCGACCCATTTGCGCAGACCGGTGAATCCGAGACGTTCGTCGGAGTTCAGCGGGATCGGCGCGTGCGCAGCGAGATCGCGCACGTGCGCCTCGACCATGACGAGGTCCTGCCAGGCCGGCGTGGCAAACGAGCGGTCGCCCTGCCCCATCCAGGCCGCATCCAGCACGATGCCCGGTCCGTCGCGACTGACCGTCGCGCGCGCATAGGGATCGAGCACGCGCTGGCCCGGATGGAAGTGGCCGAACACGTCGTGCGGGCCGCTCACCGAATACCAGTAATACCAGCCGTGGAGGTTGCGGTTGATCTGCGCCTCCCACACGCCGCGCCAGCCATCCTCCTCCTCGCGCCGGTCGAGCTCGTAGCCGAAGGCCTTGCCCTGGTCCTCGAGCTTCTCGCACAGGAACAGCCGCACGTGCTTCGCGCGCGGCGCGAACAGGCGGAAAGTCGTGCCGCCGCGTCCGACGATCGCGCCGAGCGGCAGATCGCTCTTCAGCGCATGGAAAAACTTTCCGAGACGCAGCCGCACCTTCGGCGGCTCCCGGCCCTCGCGCACGAGGATGACCGAGTAGGTGCGGTTGAGCTGCAGCGGCTCGGTCGCGGTGAAACGGAACTGGTTGCGGCCCGTGCGGTGGCGCTTGAGCAGGCGGTTGCAGCGCCCGTCGCCCACGGCCACGACATTCGTGGCATCGCGCGGCAGGTCCAGCCAGCGGTTGTCGCCGGTGATGAACTTGAACTGCTGCGGCGGCTCGGTCAGCAGACCGGAGGCGGGCTTTTTCAGCAGGAGGACCTGGCGTCCGTTCAACTCGCCCGGGACCATCAGCCACTCGGGCTTCCCGACTGCGGCCTGCCAGCCGTTGAAATCGCCGGCCACGTAGATCGGCATCGTGCTGAAATCGACCCAGCTGTGCTCCGCCGGATCGAGCATGAACACCACCTGCCCGAACTCGTCCACGTAATAGGCCGCCTCCTCCGCGTAGAGCGACGGCTCGGCGGGGCTGAGGTCGGCAAACTCAAAGGCCTTGTCGCCCGGCGTGAGCAGCGGCAGCGACTCCGCCGTCCAGTCGGCCCCCATTTCGATGATGCCGGTCGAAGTCGAGGTCAGCCACGCGCGGAAGATGCGGTGGGCCAGATCCGGATTGAAGGGCGTGCGGGTGTTCAAGGTGACGGCTGAAGTCATCATCCAGCACACGCCGCGCCACCGCAAGCGCGCGCTTTGCGCCGCTTCTGGTTAATGTGCCGGGATGCGCGCTTAGCCGGAACCATGCAATCGGAGCAGTTCGCGAGGGGGCGAGCCATCGACATAGTGAGCTG
>JAUPWC010000290.1 GCA_030916665.1 Verrucomicrobiota bacterium | reverse complement strand
TGCCGGCCCTGCGAGAATGGCTGTCCGCCCACCAACAGGCCGGCGAACCGGTGTATGTTTCCTACTTTGGCAGCGACGAGCCCGCCCGCTTCGTCCCCGACCCCACGCTCATGCCCCGGCTACCGACCTTTGACCGGCCGCGACCTTGGTATTGGTGTGAACCCGGGATCTATGCCGTGAGCGCGACCATGTTGCAGCACGTCTATGCGCCCGAAAAGGCCCGCTGGTCTTCGACGCATGAACTCCGCTATCAGCAACTGCGGCTCAATGACGCCGCCTTCCGGGCCGTCAACGCCGACCCCGCCCGCCAACCCGCCGCCTTTGCAGACGTGAGCATGGAAGAGTGGAGCAACGCGTGGACGGTTTACGAATCGCTGCGCTTTGCCCGGCTGTGCCAGTATTTGCGCGCCCGGCGTCCCGACGGCATGGCCGGATATTCGATTTTGATTTATCGCCTCACCCGGGAAGAGATCGCCGGGACGCTGGAAGGCGACGTGGCCGCCCTGGCCAAGGCCATTGCCCGCGCCCAGGACGCACCGCCCTGAGCGTCCCCGGGCCACGACTTGATTCGCCGGCCCCGCCCGGCTCAAGGCCCATCGGCTGCGCGAGAATGTTCGACATGCCCGGCAGCGGGCGCCTTCAGCGCAAACAGGATGAACGTGCCGTTGGCCATCACGGGTTCGAGACGTCCATCCAGTTTCTGCCAGACCCCGGCCCGGGCGAGGAAATCGACGCTGGACTGCACCCGCGTGAGCAGGACATGCGAATAGCCCAGTGCGATCAGCCGCGCGGCGGCATCGCCCTCTGAATTTTTCTCGAAGAGGAATCGCACGTCCGGACTCCACAGCGGCGCCAGCACCTTGCCGTGCCGCAGGAATACATGCTGCACTCCCGCGGACTCGGAAAGGACACGACCCGGCACGAGCTGCGCGACCGCGACGATGAAGGGTTCGTCCATGAGCGCGAAATCCTCCTGGAGCTGGTAACCGGCTTGCAGCCACCGGCCGGGGGGAATCGTGAAAGGGTTCAACGGAATGGTCAGGGCCCGCAGCGAGGCGTCCGTTCCCCAGAGAGCCAATCCGATCAGCAGACCGGCCAGATACCGCCTTTCCGGAATCCATCTGGCCAAGGCGGCACCGCCCCAAGCGCATCCGATCAGCAGCAGCGGACTGAGCACCCGCATCGAATAAAAGAGTCCGCCCGCCGTGAATGGGACCGATGCCACCCAAGCCGCCGCCGCCGCCGCCGCGAGCAAAGCCGTGACCCTGGCCCCGGGCTGACGCCACCACAGAAAGATTCCCACCCCCAACCCCAGCAAGGCGGGGGCCGAACTCAGAAGCAGCAAGCGGGTGATCTCCCGCCAGCCTGCAAGTTGCGACAACACCTCGCCATAGGAGACAACGTAAGCCTGCATCCACGACGTGAACACCGGGTTGACCGGGAACAATCCGACGAGGTCGTGCGCATAGAGCGGGTTGCCGGTCAGGTGCCAGACCCGGAGATGCCAGAGCAGCGGCCACACGGTGGCTAATCCGGAATAGGTCAGGAACTCGCGCCAGTTCCGGCCCGTGAGACCGACATAGCCGGCACCGATCAACACGAAGAGAGCTCCATATTCTCGCGCGCAGGCCGCCAGTCCCGCGCACAACGCGGCGGCCGCCAGCAGGCGGAACTCACGCCCCCTTCGCCAGAGCACCAGGTAGTAGGCCAGCCCGCCCGCCCCCAGTGCGGTCAGTCCGGTTTCCTGGCCCAGGCCGAATGAAAACTGCAGCAGCATGACCGATCCCGCCAGCGCGCAGGCCATCCAGCCGGCCCGCGGAACCGGCTCCCACAACCGGGCCAAAGCATGCAGCAACGCCAACATTGCACCCGTCTGCATCAGCACCGGGATGGCGGTCCAGTTCTTGGCCATGCTGCCGGCGGCCAGGTAGGTCCACGCGTAGATTCCCGAAACCAAAGGCGCGATGCCGTCCGCCCAAAAATAGGCGCCGAACTGTTCCGCCGAAACCGGCGGATATGCCGCCATGCCACCGCTCTCAACCAGCAGGTGCGCCAGGCGATCCCAACGGAAATCGGCATCCGCTCCAGGCAGCGGCTGGGCCAAGGCCCGCCACGCGGCGGCAAACAGCATGGGGATCATCGGAAGCGACAGCCACCATTCCCTCCACGCCGGCTCAGCAACGGACCGCACCGGACCGCTGCGCCTCCAGGCGAGCCCCCCCAGCAGGGCGATCAGCGCGAGCCAGACCGAGAGCGAGAGGGCGGTGATGGGCACACCCATCCAAGCCATGCCGACGATCCCGGCATACACCGCCAGCACCGAAATCACCCCGGCGACAAACCACGGCAGCGGCAAACGGAACGCGAAAGCCCATCCCGCACCCGGCAGCAACAGGCCGATGGGAACCAGCAAGCCCCGCAGCAATGTCTCGACCGCCGTCATCGCGCGGGAGCGGCGGAGTCCCGTCTGCGCCACACACTGTAATGAGCGTCGAACAAAAGGAAGTCCCGGCCGGGCAACCAACCCACCTGCTGCACTTTTTCCCGTTCATCGAACACGGTCCACAGCATGTAGTCCTTTTCCAATTCAGCGCGCTCCGCAGGACTCAGGCGCAAAAACTCCATGCCCCGCAGGATCGCCCAGTCGGTCCGGAGGGAAGTGGCCAGGCTGCTCATCGCGAGCGTGCCGGCCCGCCGCAGGCGGATGACCTCGGGCGCGCACAGCCCGGGCGTATCCCGCATTGAGAGACCGGAATAAAATCCAATGTAACCGAGAGGCTCGAGAAAGACGGTGTCCTGCGGACTCCGGGCCGCCTTGGCCAGAGCGCGCCCCAAGGGGGCGCGCAGCCCCCACTCGATCAACCGCTGCTGTTCGCGCAACTGGACCGCCACCGCCACGAAAAGCCACGCCTGCACGGCCACGGCCAGCCCAACCCCGGCAAACAAAACCCCGCGCCGGAGCGCACCCCGCATCGCCGGCAGTCCGGCGACTGCCGTCACACCGCCACCGATGGCGATATAGGCCATGATCTGCCACATCGGAAAATACCAGGGCGCCCGGGTCGTCACCGTCAGATACGCGCCCCCCAGCACAAAACCGAGCCCGGCGATGCGGGCCGGACGCGCACAACGGGGCCACGCCGCCACGACCGCCGCCGCGACCGCGAGCACCCTCCCATACCAACCCAGCCAGTCCGGCCAGCCGCCAAAGAAAAAGTAAGGGGGCAAAAACGCATCATGCACCGTGCTGCGTCCGAAAAAGTAGCGCCAGGGATAGGTCGCGAGGGAGCCAAGCGAATCCGCACTCAACAGATGCGTGCCCTTCGCCTGGATCGTGTTGGGCACCGGCGTGCCGTAATAAGCCCAGGCCCAGGCAAACCAAGGAAGATAGACCACACCCGCGGTCACCGCCATCGTCAGCCACCCGCGCCAACCTGGACGCCGTTCCGCCGGGAAAAGCATGACGCCCACCGCCAGTGCGCCGACGAAGACAAAACCGTCCGGACGCGTCCACATCGCCCCGCCCAGGGCCAGGCCCGCGACGACCATCCGACCGTCCAGCATGGCGCGCCAGGCCAACAGGACGAACAGCACCAGCAGGGCTGTCTCCATGCCGTTCGTCGAGTAGGCTGCGAGCTTGGGATCGAGAAACCAGAACGCCGCCGTCACCAAGGCGGCCATGATCCCCGGAAGGCGACCCGCCACCACCGCCCAGGCTGCGGCCAGAACGAGGCAGGAAAAAACCCGGAAGGCCTGCATCACCAGCAACGGATCTTCGGTCCCAAGCAGTTTTGCAAAACCGGAGGGCAGCAGCACTCCCAGCGGAGAAGTGAAGACGTGCAGCCGGCGGCCCACTTCATAAACCAGACCCTCTCCCCGCACCAGGTTCAGGCTGCACCGGTAGGTGATGAAGAAATCCTCCCAGATGTTGTCCGTCACGGCGGCGAAAACCGCCGGCGATGCGGCCGCCAGGAGAACGAGGAGCCAGGTTTGTTGCCGGGTGAATCCAGGAGCGGACGGAGACGTTGGGTTGGGCATGCGCGAAAGCGTGTATCAATTCGGTTTCGCCACGGCCTGCGCTTCACCGCTCGTGACCTGGGACGGCGTGGAGGCCTTGAAATCCGCCGGCAAATGCACCGCGACCAGCCGGCTGATGCGCGCCAGCTTGGTGCCGAAACGCCGCTCCGCCAGAAGTTCCAGCTCGAACCAGTCCGGCAACCTGTCGTCCGGCGCCAATTCATAGGCCCCATCCCTGGATGTCGGGCGCATGCCCTGGGTCACGAGAATCTCGCGAAAATCGGGCATGCCCAGCTGCGCGGCCAGCCGGTCGGCCACTCCGCGGGATCGCTCAAGAAGAATGGAAGGAGTCCGGTCGATCAGCCACGGCAGCGTGGATTTGTTGCTGATGACCAGTTTGGTCCCCTGGGGCCGCGAGGCTACAAACCGCCGTTCCCATGCGATCTCATCGTTCCCGAGGTGGGAATAAAAGTGATAGGACTGCTTGGGCGCCGACGATCCGAGCGCAAAGAGCCCCACCGCCGCCAGGGCAACCCAGCTCACGGGCCAGCGCCGGTCAAGGAATGCGGCCACCGTCACCACCGCCAGCACCAGCAGCAGATGAAAGGGCAGCGCGAATCTCGCCGCCATCGGGTCGTTCAAGGCGGCCCAGTAATAGAACATGATGAGACCGGTGGCGCTGAGAATGCCCGCACCGAACAACAGGAGACTTTGGCGCAGGGGTGAAAAAAATCCCGGTTGCCTCAGGCCAAGCAAAATCCGGCCGCCAACCAGCAGGAGCGCCAGCAGACCGAGCAAGCCGAGCAAGAGGGAATTGGCCTGTGTCACGCCCGTGGAGCTGAAGAACTGCCAGGCGCCCTTCAGATTGCCCGCGAGATACTCCGCACTGAAACGGGAAGTTTGGTTCTCCCGGAGCTCCCACATGATCGGATTGTTGGAGATCACCTTTTGCAGCAATGCCACGGGCACAAACAGCAGCGGAGCCACGATGACACCCCACGACACGATCACCCGCCGCGCGCGCCACCAGCCCAGCCCGATGACCACGGCCGCCGGCAGCACGTAGGCCGCCGACTCATACCGGGACTGCGCGAACAGGATGAGGGCGAGCACGAAGGCGTTGAGGCGTGTTTCGTCAGACTGCTCCAGCCAACTTGCCGCCGTATTCATCACGACCAGCAGCATGCAGAGGTTCAATAATTCCATGCCCGAACCGGAGGCGTTCTGGGCAAACAACGGCAGGGTGCCCAGCAGGCCTGCGGCCAGCAGGGCGCCCTTGCGTCCATTGAGCCGCCACCCCAGCCACCAGGCCAGGGCCAGAGTTGCCGCACAAAGGACCGCGTTCAGAACGAAAACATTTTCCGGTCGGAATCCGGCCAGATCATGGACCAGTGAAAGGAGGAACGAGAAAAACACCGGCCGTTTGTCCACATAGCTGTCCGTGGAGAGGAACACCCCCTGGATCTCGTAGCCCCGGACCATGGCTGAATTGTCCCGGAAAAAGTGCAGGTTATACGCCGTCGATTGGAGCACATACTCGTCGTAGAGAATCTTGCTCCGGAAGCTCTCATGCACGAGCGCCAGTCCGGTCAGGAAACCCACGACCAGCATCCCCAGAATCCAGTCCGTTCGCCCCGGGGCTGATGCCGCGCCAGCTGCCCGTCGCCGCCAGGCGAGCCAGGTCGCCGCCACCCACGCCACGAATGTCGCCAGGATGAGATAATACCCGCCTTCCCTCAGCACGTTCCGCGCACCATCAACGGTGAAGTGGATGAATCCGAAATAGAGTGCCGCCAGTCCCGCCGCGACAAATGCGCCCAACCGCGCCCACGGCAAGGCAGGCAGGGCGGTCCAACTTTTAGCCGGTGGATTCACAGACACGCGCTCAAGGCAGGCGCTTGATCAACTGCTCGAAGTAGGCCTGACGGATTTTCTCGCGCTCGGCCGGGGTCAGTTCTTTGGCCGGCGGGGGCGCTGCCGGCGGTGTCGCGCTTGCCCCGCCCTCCCTGATCGAAACAACGCGGCTGATGCGGCTGACCGTCAAAGGGGTGAACCGGCGTTCCCACACGGTCTCCAGCTCGTAATCGGGCCCCAGATCATACTCGTGCTGCACGGTCAGGGCGCCGGTGGCGGTGTCCACGCTGTAACGCTGGAAGGCGTAGAAGGCGGTGAAGGTGCGGTTCTTGAAGTTAAAGAGAAGGATGGCTTTGCGGTCCAGCGCCTGGTTCACGGGCGTTGCGGAAACCTTGTGGGTGATCCAGGTCAGAGCGTCGGGATCGATGAAAAGGTAATCCTTTTCCGGGTGCGCTTTCATGAACTCCCGGCGCCACTCGGTTTCCCGACCGACGTAATAGTCCATGGAGTAGTCATGCCGGGCCATCGCCGGCAAGGAGGCGGAAAACAGCCCGATCCCGGTCAACCCCAGTAGGACCGGCCAGGTCCACTTGAAACGGCCGAACTGCGAAGCCACGATCACGACCGCAAGGACAAGCCAGAGGTTCAATGGCAGGCTCAAACGACGGATCACCGGGTCGTCGAATCGCCCCCAGAAATAAAACAGCATGAGGAGCGAGTGGGCAGCAAAGCCGATCGCGAAGATGGCATGGGCGACCGGCACCGGTCCGGATTTTTCCGCCGAACGCAAGGTCTTCACCACCCAGAGCAGCATGAACGGCAGGGCCAGGAAGCCCAACACCGAGAGCACGATGGAGTTGGAATGCTCCCCCGTCGTGTCGAAGAAAAAGTTCAGCCAGTGCGGGAAGTTCACCGAGGCATAACCGAGTGAGAACGGTCGCTCGAAACCCGGCTGACTGGCCATCTCCCAAGCCGATTCGCGCGCGCTGAAAATCTTCTGGTGCAAAGCCACCGGCAGAAAAAGCAGCGGCACGAAAACCGTGCTCCAGTCCAGCAGGGGGCGACCATTCCGCCACCATGCCCGCATCAGCAGCAGGCCGACCGGCAGCAGAAACAACGCCGATTCGTAACGGGTCTGGGCCAGCAGGACCGAGGTGAGCAACAGCGCCCCCTGCGAAGGCAGATCGGGTCTCTCACAATAGCGTATGCCCAGGGCCAGGGTTGCCGTGATCATCACCAGATTGAGCAGTTCAAATCCGCCGCCGGTCGCATTCTGCGCGAGGAGCGGCAGAGTCGTGAGCAGGAGCACGGCAAGAATTCCCGCCATGTGTCCCGCCAGCTTGCGTCCGACATGGAAGGCCAGTCCCAGCAGCACAAAGATCAGGCCGGAGTTCAGGACAAAAGCATTTTCCGGCCGATAACCGGTCAGGTCGTGCAACGTGGAAACCAAGAACGGCTGAAATAGCGGCCGCTTGTCCAAGCGGCCATCGATGAGCTGGAACGCCCCCTGCAAATCGTGACCGCGCACCGGCACCAGGGGATGCTTGTCGAAATGCATGCCCATGGAGGTGCCCAGCAGCATGATTTCATCCATCAGGATCTTGAAACCGAAGCGCTCGTGCACGAGCAGGATCATGCCGCAACCCAACACCAGCAATATCGCACCCGGAGGGAATTTTTCGCGCCAAGCGAGCCAGGGCCGGTCCATGCGCCCCAAGCGATACAGCGTCCAGCCGAACCAGATGCTCGTGCCCAGGATGCACCAATAACCCGTCTTGGTCACAACCGACAGCGCGGCGGCGGGCGACAACGTCCAGAAGCCGAGAACGATGGCGAGCAAACCCATCGCGCTCAGTGCTGGAAAACGTCGGTCATCACGGAGCGATGCAATGAAGTTCATATTAGGCGGCGGAAATACAGCGGGAGCACGTCAGCTTTTAAAGCCAGATTCCCAGCCGGT
>JAUPWC010000289.1 GCA_030916665.1 Verrucomicrobiota bacterium | reverse complement strand
CTCGACCCGTCTCCCATCCCCGGTCTGCAACCCGGCCCTTATCACCTCGTCGCCAAGCCCCCGCGCATCCGAAGCGACACTGACACCACGCCAACTGTCCCGCCCGATTTCATCTACCGCCTCACCCATCCGCTCGGCGACTGGGTGCTCGCCTCCGGCAAGGCCCTCGCACCCGTGCCCGCCACCGTCACCTTCGACGTGTCCGGCTACGGCGCGCGGCTCGCCGCCGTCGAGCTCCTGCGCGGTCGCTCCGGTTGGCTCATCCTCCAAAAACTCGCCATCGAATCCCTCGGCACCGAGGAGCACCTCCTTTTCAGCGGCTTTGACGACGCCGGAGCTGCCCTCGATCAGGAGACGCTGGAAAGACTTTTCCATTGTGACCTCGCCTCAGGCACCGCACCGGCGCCGGTGGAACTCGCACAGTCCGTCGCCGACCGTCTCACCCGCGAAGCCCGCCGCCACGCCGAGGCCACCGTCAGTTCCTCGCTAGAGCGCAACAACACCTTCTTCCGCGAAGAGCGCGACAAACTCGAAAAATGGGCCGACGATGCGTTGGCCGGGGCCGAGCGCGCCCTGTCTGATACCAAGGAGCAGATCAAGGCCCTCACGCGGCAGGCCCGCACCGCGCCGACTACTGAAGCTCAGCACGAGATCCAGCAGCGGATTGTGGAATTGGAGAAGAAGAAACGCCGCCAACGACAGCAGATTTTTGATGTGGAGGACGAGATCCTTGGTCGGCGAGACACCTTGATCGGCGACTTGGAGAAGCGCCTCGCCCAGAAGACATCTACCCACCCGCTTTTCGTGCTTCGATGGTCGGTCGTTTAGCCGATGCACCTCATCTTAAGCCATCGCTCCGAGAAAGGAGGATTTCGCAGTCCGCTCAGGGCTGCACACAAGGCCGCGATGGAGGTGACAAAGCACGTCCAAGCGGCAGTGGCCTACGTTTCCACTGTCGATAATCCTGTCATCGCAGACTGCGCCCAGCGAGGCATTCGATGGCAGGTATGGTCGCGGCACGACGAAGGCCTGCCGACTGCGCTTCCCGTGCTCGAATGGGCATGCCGCAAAATGAAGGCCAACGGCAATCTTACTTGGCGCTTGGTCGGCTCCTACTACCACCCCAAAGTGATCTGGTGGCGCGGTTACGGCGTTTACATCGGCTCGGCCAACATGACCGATGCGGCGTGGAATTCCAATTGCGAAGCCGGCGTCGTGATCTTGGAGCCTGAGCTTGCTGAACTCGAATTGCTGCAACCCTTGGAGGACTTTTTTGCCGATATTGACGCTCAATCTGTGGCCCTGACTGAGGAAGTCTATGCCGAGGCGGAAAAAATGCGCGCCGCGCACAACGAGATGGAGGCCATCCGGCGAAAGCTCATGGCGGAGTTTAAGGCCACAAACACCGGGAAGCAGCTCGACAAGAAATCGCTGGCCGATGTCACCAAGCGCCCCGCCGGGGACGCCCGAAAAGCCCGCTTCCTCAAGGAGTGGAGTGACACGCTTAACCACCTACGCTTGATTCAAACCAGATTGAGCGAGCCGGGTAATCAACCCAAGTGGGTTCCTGCCGATGTCGCCCCAGGAATCCATACCGATCAGTTTCTTCACGCCTACTACTATACTCAGGTTCGCGAAGGGCACCTCTACCCGGTCGAAAAATTTCACGAGAAGCACCGGCTCAATCCTGATGCCGCGGTCGATAGAGCGATAGCCTGGTGGCGAGCGACCCCGCATGCCCCTAGTTCGGAAGACATGGTGTTCCGGGATTGGGCTCCCGTGCATCGGGAACTCCTCACACCCGAACGCCTCGGCCGCATGTCCGAATCCGAATTCGTCCGAGTCGCGCGCCGTGTCCATGCGACCAACAATTTTGCCAAACGACAGCGGCGGGAAGATGTGCTCGACGAGGACGACGTCGCCGATGCGACGACGGACGCCAAGAGCGACTTGTTTTGTCAGCAGCTCTACTATCGCCAAAACCTTCTCACTTGGCAGCCCCCGAAACTGCTGCACCACCTCCTTTTTGGCGGACAGGTCGCGGACGTCCCTTCACGACTCTACGAGTGCATCCGACCTCCCTACAAAATCGCCGGTTTGGACCTGAGTTCCCTTGGCGAACTTGTCGGTTGGGGACTCCCCAACGACTACCCGCCGCGTAACGACCGCACCAACAAGGCGCTCCGTTCCCTCGGGTTCGGAGTTCACGTCAGAAGTCCCAATCGCGAGGACACTTAGGCTCGCGCCCGAGAGCAAATTCCTTTTCCTGACGGGCATCCACATGCCTGTTTTCGACGATCTCAAAGCTAAGCTTCAGGAGTTGTTCATGTTTGATCGTGCCGACCTCGATTTCGGCATGTATCGCATCCTCAACGCCAAGCGCGCCGAGGTCACCCGCTTTCTCGAAACGGAGTTGCTACCCTCCGCTCGCACAGCACTCGGATCGGTCACTGCCGAAGACCAAGCTCGCCTAAAGGTGGCGGTAGAGACTG
>JAUPWC010000288.1 GCA_030916665.1 Verrucomicrobiota bacterium | reverse complement strand
TGCCCCCGGCGAGGGCCACCCCGGCCTGCACCGTCAGGTAGCCGAGGTCGACCGTGTTCCAGAGGATGACGCTGTCGGTCACGCCCTCGTGCACGTACCGCTTGTTCTCGTTGGGCAGGCCGAGCCCGATGACCTTCACCGCGCCGGTGCGGCCGGCCTGCTTCACGGCCTCGGCGGCACCGGGGACGCCGGGCGAGCAGATGGCCATGATAAGCTTCAGGTTCTTGTGTGCGCTCATGAGTGCAGTGGCTTCGGACTGCGCGCGGTCCTTCAGGTCGTCGCAGGGGCGCACGGCGACGAGCTTCATCTTCGGGTATTTCTCGGCGAGGCGCGCTTCGATGTGCTTCTGCCACTCGCGCTGGTTGGCGGCGGTGAGCGTGGCCGTGATGATGGCGAACTCCCCTTCCCCGCCGGTCAGGCGCGCAGCCTCGTCCATCAGCGTGAAACCGATGCCCTGCGGCGTGGCCTGGTTCACGAAGAAGCTGCGGGCGGCGGCCTGCGCGTCGGCATCGTAGGTGAGCACGGTGATGCCCTGGGCACGGGCCTTGCGCAGCGCGGTGGAGATGCCGTCGCGGTTCTCCGCGGCCACGGCGATGACGTCCACGCCGAGCGTGATCCAGTTCTCGACGATCTCGTTCTGCTTGGCCGCGTTGGTGTCGGTGGGGCCGTCGAAGAGCAGCTCGACGTTCAGCTCCTTCGCGGCCTTCTCGGCGCCGGCCTTCACGGAGAGGAAGTAGGCGTTGCCCTTGGCCTTGGGCATGAGGGCGAACATGAGCTTGGCGTCGGCCGCGAGCGCGGCGACGGCGGAGGCGAGGAAGAGGGCGAGGAGACGTGGGGTTTTCATGGGGAAATTGTTCAAGACGGGGCGCGGCGGGCGGCCCAGGCGGAGGCCGCGAGCGCGAGCAGGAGGAGCGCGCCGGTGGCGAGGCCGGCGATCTCCTCGGCGGCATTCAACCGAATCACAACCGGCAGCGTGGCAAGCCCGCTCTTCAGCACCGCGATGGCCGCCACGCCCAGCAGCGTGCCGGTGACGCTGCCGCGTCCGCCGAAGATGCTCGTGCCGCCGAGCACGACGGCGGTGATGGCGTAGAGTTCGTAGCCGGTGCCGGCGTCGGCCTTGGCCTGGCCGAGGCGCGCCGTGTAGATGAGCGCGGCCACCGCCGCGATGAAGCCCGCCAGCACATAGACCAGCGCGACGCTCCGGTCTGCCGGCAGCCCGGCGAAACGCGCACCTTCCGGAGAAAAACCGATGGCCCGCAGCGACCGGCCGACAGTCGTGGCATGCACCAGCATCCACACCGCGCCCGCCACCAACAGGAAGACCCAGGCCTGCGCCGGCAGCCCGAGCCAGCGCTCCTGGCCGAGGAAGAGAAACGACGCGGGAAAATCCGTGTAGGTGACCGACCCTTTCGTGAAAGCCTCGGCCAGTCCGCGGAACAGCGAGTAAGTGCCGAGCGTCACGATCAGCGGCGGCAGGCGGAGTTTGGTGATGAGCCCGGCGTTGAGCCCGCCGGCCAGCGCGCCGGCTCCGATCGTCAGCGCCGCCGCCAGCGGCAGGTTCAGCCCGGCATCGTGCGCCAGCATGCCGAAGACGACCGCGCACAGCCCGAGCAGCGAACCGACCGACAGATCGATGCCCGCGGTCAGGATCACGGGCGTGAGCGCCAGCGCCAGCAGTCCGATTTCGCAGGAGTGCCGCAGGATGTCCATCTGACGGTCGAAGGTGCCGAAACCGACCGTCATGCCGCGACGATTCACGGACGTGCCGTAGTGGTAGAATAGGAACCACTCCGCGACGAGCAGCAGGAGCAGCAGCGTCTCGTGGCGGAGAAGCAGCGCCTGCCAGGCGGGCTTGATGGCGGTGGGTGCGCTCATGACCGACTCTCCGAGGACAGGGTGAATACTCCACCCGGGAAACAATCACCCGAAACCGTCGTCCTGGGCGCAGCGAAGGATCCAAGCTGATGTTCGTGTGCGACGGTTCCCTTGGATCCTTCGCTCCGCTCAGGATGACAGGTGATGAGAATATTGTGATTATCCGTGTCCATGCTTGTCATCCGTGGTTGGCTTTTCTTCTTCCAAGCCCTTCCGAGGCGGCGGCGAACAGGATGATCGCGCCCTGGATCGCCTTCTCCCAGTAAGCGGCGATGTGCAGGTGCGTGAGCGCGGGCGGGATCGTCGCGAGCAGCAGCAGTCCCACCAGCACGCCCCACAGGCTGCCGCGTCCGCCCGAGATCGCCACGCCGCCCACGACGGCGGCGGCGATGACCTTCAGCTCGAGGCCGCTGCCGACCAGCGGCTGAACCTGGGGCGACTGCACCAGGTTCAACATGGCGGCAAAACCCGTCAGCGTCCCGAGCAGCACGAAGACGCCGAGCGTGACCTTGGCGGGGCTCACGCCCGCCAGCCGCGCCGCGGCGGCGTCGCTGCCCACGGCATAGACGAAGCGCCCGGCCGCGAGGTGACGTGACACCCAGGCCAGCCCCGCGAGCACGGCCAGCGCCACGGCCAGCACCAGCCACTGGCCGGCGTTCTGGCTGAGGCCGAACCACTGCACGCCGTCGGGCAGGTTCACGAATTCGCCCTGCCGCACGAGGTTCAGTCCCTGACGCAGGATCACGAGGGTCGCCAGCGTCACGACGATCGAGGGCAGCCGCGCGAGGGCCACCAGCGCGCCGTTGGCCAGGCCCATGAGCGCGCCCGCGCCCATGGCCGCGAGCAGCACGGCCGGCAGCGGCCAGCCGGCGGCGGCGAGCAGGCCGGCGACCACGCTGCACACGGAAAACTGCGAGCCAACCGAGATGTCGATCTCGCGCGCGATGATCACGAAGGCCATGCCGCAAGCCACGATCAGCGCGGGCATCTCGCGCACGAGCAGCGAGCGCAGCGGCTGCGGCGAGAAAAACGCCGGCGCGAGGAAGGCCAGCGCCACCAGCAGCAGCGCCAGCACGCCCGCCACGGAAAGCTCGCGGGTGTGGCGCCTCATGCGACCGCCTCCCCGGCCCGGCCCAGCGCCGCCGCCATCACAGCCGGGGCCTCCGTGCCGCCGGGCAGAATCTCCACCAGCCGCCCGCCGCGCATCACGCCGATCCTGTCGCTCATCGCGAGCACCTCGGGCAGGTCGCTGGAAATCAGGAGCACCGCGAGCCCCTCCGCCGCGAGCCGGCGGATGATGCGGTGGATCTCGCCCTTCGCGCCGACGTCCACGCCCTGTGTGGGCTCGTCGAGAATGAGCACGCGCGGCTTCGTCGCCAGCCAGCGGGCTAGCGCGACCTTCTGCTGGTTGCCGCCGCTCAGGCTCGCGCCGGGCGCCTCCGGACCGGAGGTCTTGATGGCGAGGTCGCGGATGTGGTCGGCGGCGAGCGCGAGTTCCGGACCGGCGTGCAGCCAGCCGCCGGGAAACACGCGGCCATGCACCGCCATCGTCATGTTCTGCGCGATGGGCATTTCCAAGATCACGCCGTGGCGGCGGCGGTCCTCGGGCACGTAGGCGAGGCCGGCGGAGATGGCGTCGCGCGGGCTGCGGATGCGCCGCTCCTCTCCGTCCACGACAATGCGGCCGGCGTCGGCCGGCGTCAGGCCGAAGAGCGTGCGCGCCAGCTCGGTGCGGCCCGCGCCGACGAGCCCGGCCAGGCCGACGATCTCGCCCGCGCACAGCTCAAAGGAGACTTCGCTCACGCCACCCGTCGTGCAGGAAAGTTTTTCGACGGCGAGCCGCACCGCACCGGGCGCGGCACCCGCGACGCGCTCCGTGAGCGCCACCTCGCGGCCGACCATCAGCTTGATCAGCTCCGGTTCGGTCACGCCGGCCACATCCCGCGTGCCCACGCTTTCGCCGTCGCGCAACACCGTCACGCGGTCGGCCAGAGCGCGGATTTCCTCGAGCCGGTGGGAAATGTAGATGACACCCGTGCCGGACTCCCGCAGGCCGCGGACGATCCCATAGAGTTTCTCCTGCTCGCGCCGCGTGAGCGAGGCGGTGGGCTCGTCCATGATGACGATGCGCGCGCCGGCACCGAGGGCACAGGCGATCTCGACAAGCTGCTGTTCGGGCATGGACAGGTCGCGCACGGCGCGGGTCGCGGGGAATTCCGCGCCGATGCGCCGCAACAGTTCGTCGGCGCGGGCGACCCGCGTTTTCCAGTCCACGCGCCGCCAGGCGCCGCCGGCCTCGAGGCGCAGGCCGATGTTCTCCGCCACGTCGAGTTCGGCGAAGAGGGCGGGCTGCTGGTAGATGCAAGCGATGCCGCGGGCGCGGGCCGACTCGGTCGTCAGGCCCGCGAGGGTTTCGCCGGCCAGGCAGATCTCGCCCGCGTCGGGCCGGTGGGCGCCGGTGACGACCTTGATGAGGGTGGACTTGCCCGCGCCG
>JAUPWC010000287.1 GCA_030916665.1 Verrucomicrobiota bacterium | reverse complement strand
CAAACGGGGCGAAGTTCGCCCACGTCATGTCCAGCGTCGGCAGCACGCGGTAGGCGAGGGCGAACACGATGAGGACGATGGCGGCGAGGCGCATGGTGGATTTCTTAGCGCGGACCGGCGGGGTGGGACAAAACGAAAAAGAGGTCGTTTCGTGTCATTTGCTCCTCATGTGTTCTCCGCTTCGCGGGCCATGAGCCAGAGCAAATCCGATGCACGGTTGACGTATTGGAGGATGAGCGGGCGCAGGCTGCGGCCGGCGGCGGGGAGGGCGGCCAGCCGGCGCTCGCAGCGCCGGGCGGTGGTGCGGGCGACTTCCAGCGCGGCGGAATAGGGGTTGGCGCCGGGCGTAGCCCAGCCGTCGAAGCGCAAGCCCTTGGCCTCGAGGGCGGCGACGGCGGCGTCGAGGCGGGCGAGGTCGGCATCGCCGAGACGCGCGAATTTCGAGGCGGCGTGCCGGGCCACATCGGCTTCGGCACAGGAAACCTCGCCCATGAGTGCGATCAGATCGCGCTGGATGGCTTCGAGCGGCGCAGCGTCTGTGCCCGGCGGGCGGGCGGCCTTGGCGGCGCCGATGAAGACGTTGAGTTCGTCGAGCGTGCCGACCGCCTCGATCTGCGGGTGGTCCTTGGGCACGCGCTGGCCGTAGAGCAGGCTGGTCGTGCCGTCGTCGCCTTTGCGCGTGGCGATGGAGCGTGGGGTAGATGGAGAGACGTCAGCCATGATCAGTTAACCACGGAATACACGGAAGACACGGAAAGGGGAGCGATTTTCCGGTCTGATGTTCCGCGGGTGAAAATGGATCCGGATTGCCGCTGCATTCAACGCGTTTGAACGGCTGGATTCTTCGCTTGGCTCAGAATGACACGGATCGGGAAGGCCTTCGTTTCCGTGTTTTCTGTGTGTTCTGTGGGCAACAGTCCGTTACTTCTTGCCGGCATCCCGGGTCTGCTTCTTGAGGGCCTTCAGCTCGGGGTCGATGACGGTGAGGACGTCCTTGGCCATGCGGTCGATGAAGAGGATGCCCTGCAGGTGGTCGAACTCGTGTTGCACGCACCGGGCGAGCAGGCCGTTGCAGCGCAGGGTGTGCGGCACTCCGCCGACATCCTGGAACTTCACCGTGACCTCGTCGGGCCGCACGACATCTCCGCGGATCTCGGGGAAGGACAGGCAGCCTTCCTCGTAGGAGGTGGTGGGCTCGGGCACGATCTTGAGGTCGGGGTTCACGAGCGTGAGCGGCATGAAAATCTCCAGCGGCGGGCGCGCACCGTCGATCTCCCAGGCGAAGTCGGCCTGCGTCTCGCGCAGATCGAGGACGCAGAGCTGGAGGGCCTGGCCGATCTGCTGGGCGGCGAGGCCGATGCCGTGGGCCGCGTGCATGGTGTCGATCATGTCGTCCGCCAGCGTGGCGAGGGTGGCGTCGAATTTTTCCACCTTCACGCCTTTTTTGCGCAGGACGGGGCTGTTGAAGTGAACAATCGGGAGGACCATGGGCTGGGAGGGTCGGCGCAGGTTATTTGCGGGCGCGGACGGGCGGCAAATCTTTTGTTCCCGGTTCCCGGGCAGGGCGGCTGGAACGTGCGGGGCGGTCGCTTCCGCGATTTACAGCCGGGCCGGCAGCGCACTGACTGCCCGCCGTGCAACTCCTGCCCGACCTGTTTGACGCACTCGCGCTGAACGACCCGCTGACCTACCTCGCGGTCTTTCTGGGCGTGTCGCTGCTCATGCTCTGGCGGCTGGAGGCGATGTTGGATTCGGGACTCGAGGGCACCGCGCTGGGCACGCTGCTGCTGCCTTACTGCTCGGGGCTGGGCAACCTGATCTTCGTGGCGCTGATGGTGCCGAAGTTCGGCGCGGCGGCGGAGGTGCTCACCAACTGCCTCGTGAACAACGTCACCAATCTCACACTGCTGCTCGGCCTGCCGGCGCTCTGCTGGGGGCTGGCCATCATGCCCGGCGCGTCCGGCAAGGCCGGCAAAGGTGCGGCCAGGGCCGCCAAGGGGGGCGGCATCGAGGCGCAGATCAACCGGCTCTCGCTGCTGCTCACGCTCACGGCGGTGCTGTTTTTCACCGGCGCCGTCTGGCTGCTCGGGCGCGACGGTCAGCTCACGGCGACCGACGGCTGGGCGCTCATCGGGCTGTTCCTGTTCTGGCAGTGCGTGCAGGTGTTCGACGTGATGAAGCACAACGTCCGGCACCGCGTCTCCTTTGGCTGGAAATTTTATGCGGACGCACTCGTCGTGCTGGCCTGCGCCTACCTGCTCTACGAGTCCATCGACTGGCTGGTGTCGTGGATTTCGGCGCAGCGCACCGGCTTCATCAGCCGCGACAACCTCGGCTGGGTGACCGGCTGGCTGATGGTGCTGCCCAACGCCATCCTCGCGTTCTACTGGGCGTGGCGGCGGCGCGCGGACGTGGTCTTCAGTTCGCAGGTGGGCGACGGGCACATCTGCATTCCGCTTTGTCTGGGGCTGTTTGCGTTGGCGAAGCCCGTGCCCGTGCCCGCCTTCGCGCTCAATTCATTTCTGCTCCTGGCCGGCGCCGCGGTGGCGCACATGGGCTTCCTCGTTTTCACCGGCGGCCTGCCGCGCTGGGCCGGCGCGCTGATGTGCGCGGCCTACGGGGTGTTCGTCTAT
>JAUPWC010000286.1 GCA_030916665.1 Verrucomicrobiota bacterium | reverse complement strand
GACGTTTTTCCGCGGGTGCTTAAGACCGGTTACTATGGCGACATGACCCGCACCTACCTGAAAGGCCAGCCGCGCGAGGTGCAGCGGCGGATGGTCGAAACCGTGAGGGACGCCCAGAAGCGCGCGCTGCGTGCCATCCGCGCCGGAGTGGATGGCCGTGAGGTGCATCGCGCCGTCACCGCATGCTTCGAGGAAGCCGGCTACGAGACGCGCCACGACAAGGGCGGCTCGGTGGGCTTCTTCCACGGAACGGGCCACGGCCTCGGCCTGGAGGTGCACGATCCGGGCCGTATCTCGCCGCTGACCGCCACCCCGCTGAAGAAGGGCTCCGTGCTCACGGTGGAACCCGGTCTCTACTACCCCGGCCTCGGCGGCTGCCGCTGGGAGGATGTCGTGCAAGTGACCGCCACCGGCTCGACCATGCTGTCGCGGCATCCTTATCAGTGGGAAATCCGGTAAAACCACCGCAACCTGTCACCCTGAACGAAGTGAAGGATCCAGCAGCATGACCGCTGCGAGACTCATTCTGGATTCTTCGCTCCGCTCAGAATGACATGCAGGAGCAAATAGGTCTTCGCATTTCCGCCCCATGCCCGAGCTCGCCGAGGTTGAATTCTTTCGCAAACGCTGGAGCGCCGGCCACGGCGCCAAGGTGCTCGCCGTGCGCCTGCACGAAGGCAAGAAGGTCTTCCGTGCCTGCGATACGAGCCAGCTGAAACGGCATCTGACGGGGGCGAAGCTGCTCGGCTCCGAGAGCGCGGCCAAGCAGATGCTCTTCCGCTTCAGCGGCGACAATTGGCTGGGCCTCCACCTCGGCATGAGCGGCGAGACGCGCGCCGAGCCGCCCGCTTACACTGCGACCAAGCACGACCACTTCATCCTCGTGCAAACGGACCGTCAGCTCGTGTTCAACGACCCGCGCATGTTCGGCGGCGTGCGCTTCCATCACGGCAAGGAGCCGCCCGCGTGGTGGACGAAGATCGCCCCGGCCATCCGGTCCCCGGCTTTCACGGTCGAAGCGGTCAGTGATTTTCTCCGCCGACGCGCCCGCGCGCCGATCAAGGCGGTGCTGCTCATGCAGGAGCGCTTCCCCGGCATCGGCAACTGGATGGCCGACGAGATTCTCTGGCGCGCCGCCCTCCATCCCAAGCGCCTCGCCGGTTCGCTCACACCCGCCGAGGTGCGCACAGTCCACCGCGAATGCCGGTTCGTCTGCCGCGGCGCGTTGAAATACAACGCCGGTGTCGGCGGCCCGCTGCCGGCCACGCTGAACGAGCTCATGCCCGCCACCTGGCTGTTCAACCACCGCTGGAAAGACGGCGGCCGGTGCCCGCGAACCAAGAGACCTCTGCTCCGCGAGGAAGTCGGCGGCCGCACAACGTGCTGGTCGCCCGCCCGGCAAAAGCTACGCTGACTGCATGGCGGCCAAAATCCGACTCGACGAACTGCTGGTGGCGCGCGGCCTGTCCCCTTCGCGGGCGCAGGCCAAGGCGCTCATCATGTCGGGTCGCGTGCGCCACGGCACCGAGCGGCTCGACAAGCCGGGCAAGGAATACCCCGCCGACCACGAGCTGACGATCGACCAGCCGCCGCGCTTCGTGAGCCGCGGCGGAGACAAACTCAGCGCCTACTTGGAGCAGTTCCCGCTGGACCTGACCGGGGCGCACGTGCTCGACGTCGGCGCCTCGACCGGCGGCTTCACCGACTGCGCCCTGCAGGCCGGCGCCGTCAGCGCCACCTGCGTGGACGTCGGCCACGGCCAGTTGCACGAAAAACTCCGGCGCGACCCGCGTGTGACCAACCTTGAGAAGATCAATGCGCGCCACCTCTCCTCCGGCGAACTGCCCCGCTCCGACTACGACCTGGTCGTGATGGACCTGTCGTTCATTTCTCTGAAAAGCGTGCTGCCCGCGGTGTGGCCGTTCCTGCGCCCCGGCGGCACACTCATCGCGCTCGTGAAACCCCAGTTCGAAGCCGGCAAAGCCGAAGTGGACAAGGGCCAGGGCATCATCCGCGACGACGCCGTGCGCCTGCGCGTGCTGAGCGAAGTGCGCGACTTTGCGCTGCGCGAGCTGCCCGGCGCCACCCTGCGCGGTGAATTGGAGTGCCCGGTCCACGGCGCCGACGGCAACCGCGAGTTTCTGCTCGGGCTGGGCAAGACCGTCCCCCGCGGATGACGCGCAGGAACGCGGATTGGGATTCCAAAATCCGGTTTAATCGGCGTAATCGCGGGAAATCCCAATGGCTGCCATCCGCAAACTCGCCTTTGTCGTCAACATCGAGAAGCCCGGCGCGGCTGCGCTGGCGAAGGAACTGGTCGCCATCGCGCGCACGGTGGGCGTCCGCCGCATCAAGAGCCGCCCCGCCCGCAAGCTGCCGCACGGCTACTTCAAGGGCTGTGACGCCGGCTGCATCATCGGCGGCGACGGCACTCTCCTGGGCGCCGTAAACGAGGCCGCGGCGGCCGGCGTGCCGCTGATTGGCGTGAACCAGGGCAGCCTCGGCTACCTCACCAGCTTTTCGCCCGACGAGGCCCGCGCCTGCTTCGGCGACATGCTGCTCGGACATTTCCGCATCGCCCCGCGCACCCTGCTCGAATGCCGCACCGGTCCGCGACGCCGCGACCTCGCGCTGAACGACGTGCTCATCAAGGCCGAGGAAAACTCCCAGCTCGTGCGCCTCGAGGTGCGCGCCGACGGCGAGCTCGTGACCGACTACCTGTGCGACGGCCTCGTCCTCTCCCCCCCGACCGGCTCGACCGCCTACAACCTCTCGGCCGGCGGCCCGATTGTGCATCCCGAGGCCGGCGTGATCGCGATGACCCCGATCTGCCCGCACACGCTCAGCAACCGCACGATCGTGTTCAAGGACACCGTGAAGCTCAGCGTGCTCAACTGCACGCCCGGCTCGCGCCTGCTTGTCGCCATGGACGGCCAGCGCAACCGCACTGTGGTCAAGGGCACCTCCATCGAGGTCACGATCGCCAAACGGCAGCTGGCCCTCGTCCACCGCCGCGACTACCGCCACTTCGGCGTGATGCGTGCCAAGCTCAAGTGGAGCGGCGGCCTGACGGACAAGAAGTAAGGCGTTTTCAAACCAGAGCGACCCCGCTACGGTGCCCATCCGCGGGCGGGGTCGCCCGCGCTCCATGTTTGAGACTTGGAGCCACGGCGACCCGGCACACCGCCATAAATCGCTGACACTTTCCGCCATTATAGTGGTGACACTTTTCTGGCAGGGTCGAAGCCATGCATAAAAAAAACACTGGGCAGTTCCGCGCGACTTGAACTGGTGCTGG
>JAUPWC010000285.1 GCA_030916665.1 Verrucomicrobiota bacterium | reverse complement strand
GCGCTGAAGCATCTCGGACGCGCCGAACATTTCTATCGGCATGAGATGACCGCCGGGCAGAAGGCCGAGGTGGTCTATTTCAAGGCCCGCTGCCTGGAAATGATGGGGCATCCGCTCGAGGCCGCGCGACTCTACGAATATCTCATCGGCAGCCACCCCGGCACCGAATATTCGGCCCGCGCCCGGGGGCGAATCGAAGAAATACACCAGACCCGCACCAATCCACCAGCCCCGGCGCTACCGACCGCACCTCCGGTGCAATGAAGACGCGTCCGGCCGCTTGCCGCCGGGATTCCCGCCAAGCCCGGCTGGCCTTTTCGCCCGGCGTGACCACACTCCGGTCCGAGCCGCCGCATGAACTTCAACCCCTTCGCCCTGCTCGCGCCGCTGTTCCTCGTGTTCGAGGTCTGGCAGCTGGTCGTCAGCGAACGCTACATGGGCGTGAAGCAAATCCGCGTGAACGCCGACCCCCGCACCCTGCCCATGCAGGGCTGGATGGCGGCGGTCTGGGCCGGCGGCCTGCTGGTGTATTTCAGCTGGATGTTCACGCTGCTCATCCACCCGGTCGGCCGCGCCCAGGGCGCGGTGCTGCTCGCGATCACCGCGCTCGGCTACGCCGTGCGCACGACCTGCGGCCTGAAATGGGTGCTGGTCGTGCTGACCTTCGAGGGCGCCGTGCGCATCGGCATGCTGGTGTCGCTCTTCGCCAGCTCCTGGCGGCGGATGATGATGTGACTCAGCCGCGCGGTGCCGGCCCGGACTTCGACTCGACGAAGAACTGCTGGGCCACGGTGATCAGCTTGGCGTAGCGGCCGTAGTCGCCGGCCCACGAATTGGGCACGCACACGCGCTTGATCACGCCCGAGCCGACCTTGTCGGGCGCCTCGCGGTCGGGGGTCAGCTCCAACGTGAACTTCGGGTCGTGCGTATGCACCACGTAGTGCCGCTCAAGTCCGCGGCGTTCCCGATCAATCCGCACAAAGTGGGAGAAATTCATCGGCTGTGTCCGGAGTCTGCCCGGCCCGCCTTCCGGAGCAAGACCCGACTCCCTCCGGATTTCAGTCTTGAGAAACCGGCTCCACCCGACGAAAAGGAGCGTGCGCGCGACTCGCCCTATGAATCTCGATCCCGCCCCCCGGTTAAACAAAACCCCGTTCATCCTGACCGCCGCCGGCTGCTTCGCGGTCACTGTCCTCATCGGCCTGCTGGCCCCGAACCGCTTCGAATCCGTCCCGCTGATCATCTCCGTCGTGTTCCTCATCCTGAGCATCACGGCGATCATGATCCCGCTCATCGTGGACTACGCCGCCGACTCCGCGGAATACGTGCAGGCCGAGCGCGGCCGCGTGACCGACCAGGTGCAGCGGCTGCACGCCGCCACGGAAAGCCTCAACCGCGCCGCCGCGCAGATCAAAGCCGTCGAGGAAGCCGTCCACAAGACCGCCCACGCCGCCGAGAACCTGCCCTACCGCATGCAGGAGAAACTCGCCGAGTTCAACGAGGCCCTCGCCGAGAAGGAGACCGAGGACCGCGACGCGCTGGAGCGCGAGCTCGACGAGCTCCGCGCCGCCAACTCCGCCAACCTCAGGGCCGTGGCCGACAAGATCGCCAAGGTCGCCGCCGAGCTCGCCGCCCTCGAGAAGGACGCGCGCACTTCGGTCACCTCAGCCCAGAGCGCCACGGCCCTCGCCGCCGACCGCCTGCAAATCGCCGCTCACGAGGCCGCGACGAAGGTGAACGCCCAGCTCAGCGACGCCCTCGGCAAGCTTGACGCGCGCATCGCCGAACTGCGCAAGACCGCCGGGACGACCGTCAGCGCCGCTCCTTTCGTCCCCCAGGCCGTCGTCGTCGAAGAACCCAAGCCGGCTGTCGAGCAGCCGAAAACCGAACCCGCCGTCGCCGAAACGCCGGCCGCCGCGCCAACCCCGATCATCGAATCCGTCACCCTCTCCGAAACCTCCGCGCCTGTCGCCGACGAGCCCAAGGCGAAAAAGCCCCGCGCGCCACGCAAGCCGAAGCCGGAAGAGATGCTCGCCTCGATGTCCGCGGAGCCGGCCCCCGCCGAACCCGCCGCGTCGACACCGGCCGAAGCGACCCCGGCCCCGCTCACCGGCGATGAACCGACCTCCGTGGTCGAAGAAGCGCCGGCCAAGGCCGAGTCCTCCGCCTCATCCGACGGTGCCACACGGTTGCTGGTCACGGCCTACATCGGTATCGGCAACAAGCTGTTCATCCGCGGCGAAGGTCCCGGCCTCAGCTGGGACAAGGGCGTGCCCATGCAATTTGTCTCCATCGGAAAATGGGGCTGGGCCTCGCACGAGGCCACCGGCCCCGTGAAGTGCAAACTCTACAAGAACGACGAGGCCGCCGCCCTCTCCGGCGAGGTCTCGCTCGACCCCGGCAAACACGTCGAAGTCACGGCGCTGTTTTGAGTAGGGCCGGTCTCCGACCGGCCGCATGAGATCTTCGCCACGTATGCGGCGCACGATCAGATTCACACGCCGCCATCTGCCCCCTGGGAAGTTGAGCACGCCGAGTATTTCGTGACCGTTCGATGCACCGACAGCTTGCCAAGAGAGGCGGTGCTTCGCTTGGTCGAACTCCACCGGACACTGGCAGCAAAACCCCGGGATCGGCGGAATTGCAGGGATTCAGCGTCAGGTTTTTCGCACTTTGGAGAAGTTTCTCGACGCCGGCCATGGCGCCTGTCCGCTGCGCGAACCGGAATGCGCCCATGCAGTCGTCGATGAATTCGCTTCGCTTGCCGAGTGGAAGGTCGCAGCAAGTCACTACACCATCATGCCCAACCACTGGCACGCATTGCTGATACCGGCGCCCGAGTGCGAACTCTCGCTGTCCCAAATCATGAAACGCCTAAAGGGTCGTAGCGCCCGGCGTATCCGTGAAAAGATCGGCGGGCTCGGGCCGGTCTGGCAACGCGAGTGATTTGACCGCTGGATGCGCGATGATCACGAGCGTGCAAAGACCATCCAATACATCAGGCAGAACCCCGTGAAGGCCGGCTTGGCTGCCAACTGGGAGTCTCATCCCTGGAACAAATGAAAACCGGCCGGTCGGAGACCGGCCCTACTTGCGTCAATAATGCGGCGGCCGTTCGTCAGGTGTCTCGGACGTGGTGCCGCCGGAGGTGTCCCGCGCCCGCAGCGCCGCCAGCTCGGCTTTGAGTCGCGCGACTTCCTCGGCCAGCTCGAGCATGGCCTTGTCCTGCTCGGCCTGGTGGCGTTGCAGGTGCGCGTAGCGCTCTTCCAGCCGGGTCAGTCTTTCCGCATCGTTCATGCCCGGAACATGCAGGTTGCGATGCCCCGGACAAACCCTAGTTTTTCAAGCCATGGGTCGCCTTCCGCTGTTCCTGCTGCTGTCTGTGGTGCTCGGACTCGTTTCGTGCCAGACGCCGCGGCGCAGTGCCGGCGACGGTCCGCTGATCCTGATCTCGATCGACGGCTTCCGCTGGGACTACCTCGACCGATACGAGGCCCCGGTGCTGCGCAAACTTGCCGCCGAGGGCGTCCATGCCCGGCGCCTGAACGCCAGCTTCCCGACCAAGACCTTTCCCAACCACTACACGCTGGTCACGGGGCTGCGGCCGGGCCGGCACGGCATCGTCGCCAACTGGTTTCACGATCCGGACACCGGGGATAATTTCACCATGGCCCGCACCGAGACCCGCTGGTGGGAGGGCGGCGAGCCGGTCTGGATCACCGCGGAGAAACAGGGTGTGCGCAGCGCCTGCTATTTCTGGCCCGGATCGGAAGCCGAACTGCAAGGCCGGCGTCCGACTTACTTCCGGCCGTTCGACAAGGCGATCAAGGCCGAGCAACGTGTGGACGGCCTGCTCGCGTGGCTGGAATTGCCGCCGGCCGAGCG
>JAUPWC010000284.1 GCA_030916665.1 Verrucomicrobiota bacterium | reverse complement strand
GGTGAGCCCCCAGGTGTTCTGGTTCAAGAAGCTGCGCACCAACCTGGTGTTCACCTTCTTCATGAGCATCGTGGTGAACATCGGCATGTGGTTCGAGCGCTTCGTGATCATCGTGACCTCGCTCGCCCGCGACTTCCTGCCGTCGAGCTGGGGCTACTACTCGCCCTCGATCGTCGAGATCTTCACGTTCTTCGGCACCTTCGGTGTCTTCTCCGTCCTCTTCCTGCTCTTCATCCGCTTCGTGCCCATCATGCCGATGTCCGAGGTGAAGGCGGTCATCCCGCAAGCCGATCCGCACGGCGAGCCCAAGCACTGAGGATACTGCCATGAGCAAAAACTACGGAATCATCGCCGCCTTCGACACCGTGCCCGAGGTCTTCCATGCCTGCGAGCAGGTGCGCGACGCCGGCTACTCCCGCTGGGACACGATCACCTCGTTCCCCATCCACGGCCTCGACGCCGCCATGGGCATGCGCCGTTCCAAGGTGCCGCACTTCTCGCTGGTCGGCGGCATCACCGGTTTCTGCACCGGCATGTCGTTCATCTGGTGGGCCGGCGCCTACGAGTATCCGCTGATCGTGGGCGGCAAGCCCTACTTCAGCCCGATGTTCGCCTTCCCGGTGTCCTACGAGCTGACCATTCTCTTCACCGCCTTCGCCACCATCTTCGGCATGTTCTTCCTGAACAAGCTGCCGATGCACTACCATCCCGTGCTGAAGGCCCCGCAGTTCGTCCGCGCCTCGGACGACCGTTTCTACATTGTGATCGAGTCCGCCGACCCGAAATTCAACGCCGCCGAGACCCGCGCCCTCCTGCAGCGCGCCGGCGGCAAGGACATCGTCGAAATCGAGGAATAAGATGCGTTACGCCTACTACACCCTCGCGTTCCTCGTCATCCTGACCCTCTCGGTCATGGGCTACCGTGGCTCGCTCTCCACCCGTCCTCCGGTCGAAATCTGGCCGGACATGGACCATCAGGCGAAATACAAGCCGCAGGCGGAGTCCAAGTTCTTCGCCGACGGCCGCGCCGACCGGCCGATCCCCGCCGGCACCGTGCCCTTCGGGCGCGACAGCCAGGAGGCCGAGGCCGCCTATCTGCGCGCCGACGACGCGCGCTACGCCGGCAAGGGCGCCGACGGCTCCTTCGTCCGCGGCTTCCCCGCCGGTCTCGAGGTCAACGAGAATTTCCTCCGCCGCGGTCAGGACCGCTACCAGATCTACTGCGCTCCCTGCCACGGCGCGCTTGGTGACGGCAACGGCATCACCAAGGCCTACGGCATGGTGGCCACGCCGAATTATCACGAGGACCGCTTCCGCACGATGCCCGAGGGCGAGATCTACAACACGATCACCAACGGCAAGAACACCATGCTCGGCTACGCCGACAAGCTCAGCCCCGACGACCGCTGGGCCGTGGTGGGCTATCTCCGCGCCCTCCAGCGGGCCGCGCAGGCCAAGATTGACGATGTCCCCCTCGAACAACGCGGAGGCCTGAAGTAACATGAGCGCCGCTCCCTCCACTCCCGCTTCCCCGGCCGCTCTGGCCAAAAAGTTCCTGTTCGCCGGCTTCGCCGGCCTCGGGCTGACCGTGATCGGCCTCTTCGTGGACGCCCACGGTGCCGCGCTCTCCTACGTGGTCGGCATCAGCTACTGGACCGCCATCGCCATCGGCATGCTCATGCTGGTGATGATCCACCACATCTTCGACGCCGGCTGGTCCACCGTGATCCGCCGCCAGTTCGAGCACGGCCTCTCGGCCTTCAAGTGGCTGTTCATCCTTTTCATCCCGCTCGTCGTCTCCGCCTGGGTGAAGCCCGGGTTCATCTGGCACTGGATGGACACCGCCCAAGGCCTGCATGGCGGCCACGGCACGATCGGCGACGATCCGCTCTATCTGAAGAAAGCCGGCTTCCTGAACGTGCAGATGTTCACGGGCATGACGGTGACCTTCTTCCTCGGCTGGATGGGCCTCTCGGCGCTGCTGCGTCGGAACTCCTTCACGCAGGACAAGGACGGCGACGTGAACTGGACCTACAAGAACCGCCAGACCGCGGCCTGGGGCATCCCGTTCACCGCGCTGGCCCTGACCTTCGCCGCCATCTACTGGATGAAGAGCCTCGAATACCACTGGTTCTCCACGATGTATGGCGTGTGGTTCTTCGCGAACTGCATGCGCGCCGCGATGGCGATGGGCGTGGTCATCACCTGGTGGCTTTATCACCGCGGCGACTACAAGGGCATCTTCAACACCAACCAGCTGCACTGCCTCGTCGCGCTGGCCTTCGCCTTCGTGGTGTTCTGGGCCTACGTGACCTTCTCCCAGTATTTCCTCATCTGGAACGCCAACGTGCCCGAGGAGACCTTCTGGTATAACATCCGCGAGCACGGCGACTGGCTGTGGGTCGGCATGTTCCTCCTCTTCGGTCACTTCTTCGTGCCCTTCCTACTCTGGCTGTCCTACCGCCGCAAGTCCACGCTCGGTCCCGCGCTGAAGATCAGCCTCTGGATCGCCGTCGTGATCCTGGTGGACCTTTGCTACAACGTGATGCCCGCGCTGCGTGACTCCCACGAACAGCCCCTGCCGTTCCTGTCGCTCAACCTCCTGTGGGTGCTGAGCTCCGTGGTCGGCGTCGGCGGCATCTGCGTGTGGTCCTATCTCAGGAGCTTCGGCAGCGGTCAGGCGAAGCTCATCCCGATCCGCGATCCCCGCATCGTGGAATCCCTCACCCACCACGACGCCACCGCTCCCGAGCCGGCGCCTGCCCGTCCCCACTGGATATGAGCGATTCTCCCTCCTCCTTCTCGTTTCCGCACCGCACGCCGGTCTTCACCGCGGTCGTGGTGATCCTGTGCTTCGCCGCCTTTGGCTGGCTGGCCCGGCGCATCTACGTGCCCCAGGCCTCCACGGTCGAACCGGTCGCGGGCGTGCTCACGCCCGTCGAGCGCAAGACGCTCCTGGCCGAGCAGCGCACCAAGGAACAGGCCGCCGCGACCACCTACGGCTGGGTGGACCAGTCCAAGGGCGTGGTCCGGCTGCCGATCGACCGGGCCATCGAGCTCACGGTGCGCGACCTCGCCAAGAAGTAACCCTTGCTGATGAATCCCAACGTTTCCAACAGCCGCGCCGAGCAGGCGGAGATCGACGCTTCCGCCCGTTGGCCGGTGACCGTATTCCTTGTTTCGGGCCTGCTCTGGCTCATCGCCGGCGGTGCGATGCAGCTCGCGGCCAACATCCAGCTGCACACGCCCACATTCCTGGCCGACTGCGAGTGGTTCACCCACGGCCGCCTCGCGCCCGCCGCGCAGAACGCCCTGGTCTATGGCTGGGGCTTCAACGCCGCCTTCGCCTTCGGCCTCTGGCTGATGGCCCGCCTCTCGGCCACCACGCTGCGTCACGGCGGCTGGCTCTTCGTCGCCGCCAAATTCTGGAACGTCGGCGTGACCCTCGGCCTCGGCGGCATCCTCGCCGGCTACTCGACCTCCTTCGAGCTGCTCGAAATGCCGAAGCACGTCGCGCTCCTCCTGCTCGGGGCCTACGCGCTGATCGGGGTCTGGGCCGTCACCACCTTCAGCATCCGCAACACGGAGACCATCTACGCCTCGCAGTGGTATCTGTTCGGCGCCGCCTTCTGGTTCCCGTGGATCTACAGCATCGCACAGGTGATGCTCATCCGCACGCCCGTGCGCGGTGTGCTCCAGCCGGTCGTCAATGCGTGGTATGTCCACGGACTCCACGCCCTGTGGTTCCTGCCCGCGACGCTGGCGTCGATTTATTATTTGCTCCCCAAGCTGCTCGGCCGGCCGGTCAGCCAATACTACCTCGCGCCGCTGGCCTTCTGGTGGTTCGTGCTCTGCTCCGCCTTTGCGGGCGGCGCCCGCCTGGTGGGCGCGCCGGTTCCGGTCTGGATTCCGACCCTCGGCACCGTGGCGAATCTCGCGCTGCTGCTGCCGGTCGTGATCTTTGCGATCAATTTCCTCGGCACCCTGTCCGGCCGGTGGAGCGCCGTGGGGGGCAGCCTGTCGCTCCGGTTCGTGTCGCTCGCCATCGCCGGGTTCTTCCTGAACGCCACCGTGAACCTGCTCCTTTCACTCCGCGGCTTCGCCGAGATCGGCCAGTTCACGCTGCTCGGCGCCCTGCGCGACTGGTCGGCGCTTTACGCGGCGTTCACCGTGGCGATGTTCGGCGCGGCTTACTTCTTCCTGCCCCGCCTGACGGGCAAGGAGTGGCGCTCGTCCGCGCTGATCAAGGCCCACTTCGGCGCCACGGTC
>JAUPWC010000283.1 GCA_030916665.1 Verrucomicrobiota bacterium | reverse complement strand
GCTCTACGTGACCTCGACGACCGGCTACCTCAGCCGCACCTATCGCGACAACACCGCCCTGCTGGACTACAACGACTGGTCCGAGGGCCTGGACCTCTACTACGTCTACACCTCCAAGCTGGACCTGTTTGCCGGCTACCGCATCCGTTCCTCGCGCACGTCGGATTCGCGTCGCAGTCTGGACCACTGGGTCAACCTCGGCGCCACCGGCGGCCTCTTCTCCAAGATGTCGGGCACGGTCCGTTTCGGATACCAGATGCGCGATGTGCGTGACGACGACCAATACGGTCAGTTCAGCGCCAGCGCCTCCGTCAACTGGCCCGTCACCCGCAAGCTGGCGCTCAGTCTCCGGGGCGCCCGCGACTTCAGCACCATCGCGACCGGCACCTCGGTTGACTCCACCACCGCCGCCCTCACCGCCCTCTACACCTTCAACAGCAAGCTCGATTTCCACGCCATGCTGTCGGCCGGAAGCAACAAATTCCTCAACGAGTCCACGGCCCGCAAGGACACGTTCTTCGCCTGGGAAACCGGCGCCCGATACCGCATGAACGACCATCTCCAGATGGGCGTCACCTACACTTACCTCAATAACCGGTCCACGCTCCAGCTGGCCGACTTCGACAACCACGGGTTCTCCTTCGACGTCTCCAGCCGGTACTGATCCCCACCATGACTGCCCTCCGACTTCTCGCCCTGGCCGCCCTGCTCTGCGCCGGTATGGTCGCCGCCCGTGCCCAGGCGCCCGAGAAGAAAAACTACATCCACACACTCACCCTCGCCGACCGTGTGCGGATCGTCGTCTATCAGGAGGAGGACCTCACCAGCCTCACCCGCATCGACGCCCGCGGCCGGGTCAACCTCCCGCTCATCGGCGAGATCGCCATCGGCGGCATGTCCGTCGTCGATGCCCAGGCCGCCATCGAAACCGCCTACAAGGACGGCCGCTTCCTCCGCAACCCGCAGGTCACCGTCAGCGTCGAGGAATACGCCCCGCGCGAGGTTTCCATCCAGGGGGCCATCCGCACCCCCGGCCGCTACACCCTCCCGATCGAGTCCACCCTCACCGTCGTCGAACTCGTCACCAAGGCCGGCGGCCTCACCGACATCGGCAAGGGCTCGGCCGTCACCATCACCCGCATTCTCCCCGACGGCACAAGGAAAGTCTTCACTGTGGACGTGGACAGTGTCATCAAGGGCCGGAAAGACAGCAAACCCGATGATTCCACCCTGCTGCTGCAACCAGGCGACATTGTTTACGTGCCGGAACGACTGATCTGAGCCGACGCCGATGTCCTCCCCGGAATTTTCATCCCCCTCCGCCTCGTCCAAGCACGGCAACGAGTCCCACGTCTCCGAGCGCCGCACGCTGCGTGACTACTACATCATCCTCCGCGAGCGCCTGATGATCGCCCTGCCTGTGGCGCTGATCGTGGCGCTGGGCTTCGGTTATGTGAAGTCCACGGAGACCAGGATGTTTGCCAGCACGGCCACGATGCAGTTTGAGCGCCCCGAACGCGTGGTGCTGAACGAGCAGGTGGTGGACACCTCCATCCGCCACGACATCGATCTCAACACCTACCTCCAGATCCTGACCAGCGGCAAGCTGCGCCAGATGGTCGCTCAGTCACTCACCGCCGAGGAGGTCCGCATCCTCCAGCGCCCCTACCTTGCCGAGCTCGCTCCCGCCGAAAACCCGCCTCCGGTCGGTCAGCTGCTCGGCGGCATGTCGCCACAGTCCATCCGCAACAGTTTCCTCATCCACATCTCCGTCACCAACCGCGACGCCGAGGGCGCCGCCCTTCTCGCCAACCGCTACGTCGAGCAGTTCATGCGCTATCTCTTTGATAACGCCGGCGGCAAGAACGAGGACGCCGTCAACTTCCTCCGCGGCCGCGCCGACGAACTGCGCAAGGAATCCGAAACCGCCGAAGGCCGGCTGCAGGACTACCGCCGCAAGCACAACCTCGTGTCGCTCGACAACAGCATCAACATCGTCAGCGACCGGCTCCGTGGCTACAACGCCAGCCTCACCGAGGCCCGCAACGCGCGCATCGCCATCGAAAACCGGCTCGCCCAGATCGAGCGCATGCAGCAGGCCGGCGGCAACCTCCTCGACATCGATTACATCACGGCCTACGGCAACATCGCCGTCCTCAAGAACCAGCTGACCGAGCTGCAGAACCAGCAGTCCATCCTCAGCGAGCGCTACCTCGAGCGCCACCCGAAGATGATCAACGTCGCCAACTCCATTGACGTGCTCGCCGCGCAGGTGCGGACCGACATCGACCAGGCCATCTCCGCCCTCCGCGCCCAGAACGAAACGCTCAAGCAGACCGAGGCCTCTTACGCGCGCGAATACAAGGAGGCCGAAAAAGAGCAGCTGCGCCTCGGCGAGCTGTCCGTTGAATTCAAGAGTCTCGAGAACCAGGCCGCCGTCGCCAAAAATAACTACCTCCAGATTCTCGACCGCCTCGCCCAGGCCACCACGTCGAAGAACTTGGAGAACATCCCGGTCAAGCCCCTGGACCGCGCCCTCCCCGCCGGCGCCCCCTACACCCCGAATTTGCGCAACATCATCAAGACCGCGCTCGGCCTCGGCGTGCTGGTGTTTGTGGGCGTGGCCGTCGGGCTCAGCTTCGTGGACGACCGCGTCAAGAGCGCCTGGGATGTCGAAAGCTTCATCGGCGCCCACCTGCTCGGCATCATCCCCGAACTGGGCGACGTGCCGGACACCGAGAAACACTCGCTGGTCACCAGCAACAAGGCCTCTCCCGGCTCCGAGGCG
>JAUPWC010000282.1 GCA_030916665.1 Verrucomicrobiota bacterium | reverse complement strand
CATCGACTACGCCGACGAATCCGACATGGCCGCGGACATGACCACCACCGACGCCGCGCCCGACGTGCTCGACCAAGACGCTGGCTCATCCGAAGCGCCGCGGTGCCTCACGTCCGCCGCCGGGGCATTCGCAGCTCCATCCGCGAGCCTGCCGCCCCCCGACGGTTGCGACACCCAGTGCATCCGCCTGGCGCACTGCGCCTCGTGGACGTGGGACGACGGCAGCGACCTGTGTGCGTGCCTCGACGAGCTCGACGAGACCGCGTTGCTGACCGCCTGCCGCTCTGCCTGTCGGACGCCGCGCGGCGACGTGTTGAACCGGGCCATCCGCAACGCCGACGTGTGCAGCCAGATCGTGCCGGCCGTGGCGCTGCGCTTCCCATCATTCGACTCTGCCTGCGGAGGCCGTCCGTGATCGCCCCCACCGTCTACGTCACGAACCTCGCCGCGGCCCGCGCACGCACGCCGGGCGTCGCCGGTCGTGGCAACGTCTGGTCCATCATGGCCCGGCCGAACGTCGCAGCCGGCGAGGCGGGCCACGGCCGTTGCTGGCCGCTGGTGCCGGTGGCGCTCGACGCCACCCCCGACGCCCGCGCCGCGCTCAACGTGGCCAAGGTGCACGACCAGGTGAACTTCGACGACCAGCGTTCAGCGCTCGCCCGTGAGCGCGACGTGCCCGAGCTGGATATGGTCGGCGTCATCCAGCGCTCGCGCGACAGCGCTGGGCTGGTGCGCATGCGCGACCACTACCTCGACGGCCCGGCCCTGCACGTCGACGGGAGCACCTACGCGCCGAGCCGCGCCATGCACCCGGACCTGAAGCCCCGCAACCTGTCCGCCCAGGCCAACGCCGGCCGTGGGCTGCACGAGGTCAAGGACGGCGACACGCTGATCTGCTCCTGCGGCGCCGAGAAGGCCCGCGAGGGCAAGTGTCACCGCGTCTGGGCGGGCGTGCTGCTGGCCGCCCACGGCTGGCGCGTGGTGCTCGACGGCGCCGAGATCGACCTGCACCGACCGACCGATCACCTGCGCGGGCTGTGGCCGCGGCAGACCCCCGGCCGGAGGGCCGCATGACCGACCGGGAGCAAATCGCCGGGCTCGCCTGCGCAAACGCCGAACTCGGGATGCTGCTCGTGGAGTTGCGCCGCGAGAACGACGCGCTCAAGCTGCGGCTCGCCGCGCAGGACCGAGGACAGACTACCATCGAAGCGGCTCCCCCGGACGACTTGCTCGACCGCATCACCCCGGCCAACGGATGCCCGCACCGCCGCGTGAGCGCTCGGCCGGATGAGCACGGGCGCCCGATGCTCGCGGTGTGCCTCGACTGTGACGCCGAGCTCGAAACGTGATCCACCCGTGCACCACCGGACCGCAGGCCACCGCCGCGACGACGCAGGCCGGAGCGCCGCAGACCGACCGGCCGACGGTGCTGCTCGACTTCTGCGCTGCTCGAGCACGGCGCAACGGTGGGTCGCGCACGGTCGACACGTGGGAGCTGGTATCTCCGGCGGCCGGCCGTGCCGTCTCGGACTGGCGTGTCTCGCGTGGCCTGACCATCACCGAGTGCGCGCGACTGGCCCGGGTGAGCACCACCGACTGGTCGCGCATCGAATGCCCGTCACCGCACCGCATCGGCCGGGCGTTCCCGATCTGGCGGGTGCTCACCTGGATCATGGCCGTGGGCGGCCCGAAGTTTCACCTGAACGGGTTGCCGCAGCCCGGAGACCAGCCCGGCGCGTCCGAATCCTGCGCCCCGGATGGAGGTGGCGAGCCGAGCGCGTCGTGAAATGCCCGGCGTGTGGGGGCGCCCTGCGCGTCGTCTCCACGCTCGCGGCGGGTGAATCGACCTGCGACTACCGGCACCTGCGTCTGGCGGGCTACATCAACGCCCTGGAGAAGCACGGGGACAACTGGATCAGCAGGCGGCGCAAGTGCGTCGCGAAGAAGTGCGGATGGGCCGGAACGTCCATCGAAGTTTTGACCGGAGGAACCGACCAATGAAGACTGTGGAGACTTCCGAGAGGAAAGCAAGGGACGCAGCCGACAAACTCGTGAGGCTTCAGCGAGAACTGAAAGCCGCAGAGGCGCGGAGGGAGGATGCGCAGCGCGACGTGGACGAGGCCCGAAAGGGCCGGCGGTTCGGAGAGCCCGTCACGGGCGCCCAGATGTCGGCATCCTGGCGAGCCTTGAAGGACGTGCAATCGGCGATTGCGCGGCTCATGACGGACATCGCCACGCAGAAGACGGAGGTCAAGGCAGCGAACGTGGCGGTCACTGCGGCCATGAACGAGAATGCGAGCCGATCCAGACTGGAGACGGCCGAGGCGCAGAGTGCCATGCGGGCTGCGCGCAAGGCTGAGAAGAGAGCGTCGACCCGATGGGCACACGAAGAGCGCATCCGGCACCTCATTGTCTCCGCTCGC
The DNA here is from genome assembly GCA_030916665.1 of Verrucomicrobiota bacterium. GTDB lineage: Bacteria > Verrucomicrobiota > Verrucomicrobiia > Opitutales > Opitutaceae > Lacunisphaera. The sequence continues at coordinate 2,208 of JAUPWC010000282.1, read as the reverse complement.
GGGTGGGCCAGCGGAGAGGACGTGGATGTGTGGGCGAGCCGGCTGAGGATGGCGGTAGTATCTCTCGAATACTGTGACGATACGGTCGACGGAGAACCGGTGACGATGCCGTGGAACAACCATAGCGGGCAGTGAAAGACACCCCATGAACATCCTCGAGGCCAACATCCTCGTCTTCGACACCGAGACCACCGGCGTGAGTCCGGACACCGACGCCATCGTGGAGTTGGCGGCCGTAGAGCTCCAGGCGGGCCACGTCGGCCGTAGCTTCACCCTGCGCCTGAACCCCGGTTGCCCCATCCCGAAGGGCGCATCCGACGTGCACGGCATCACCGACGACCATGTGGCTGACGCGCCGTTCTTCGACGAAGTGGCCGACCGTATCGCTGCGCGCCTGGGCTCCCCGGGCACCGTCCTCGCCGGCTACAACGCGGTCCACTTCGACGTGCCGATGGTGAACACCGCGTTCATCAACGCGGGCCACCCGTTCCGCATCGACCCGGAGCGAGTTCTCGACCCGTTCATCTTCCTGCGCCGGCGACACGCGCACCTGCCGGCGAAGCTCGGTGAGGTCTGCGCACGCCACGGCATCCAGCTAGACAACGCACACGCCGCGGACGCCGACGCCCGCGCCACCGCCGATCTGCTCGTCGCCTTCGTGCGTGACGGGCTCATGCCGACCGGCATCGAGCACGCATTGAAGGTCCAGGCCCAGTGGCGCGACGTGATCCTCAGCGAGGATCGCGACTACGGCCGCAAGCTCTACCGCGACATCATGGGCAACGGGAAAGACGTGCTCTGCGTCGGCTTCGGCAAGAACCGAGGCGTGCCGCTGCGCGAGGTCGACGACGGCGCGATCCGGTGGGTGCTCTCGCGCACCGACTTCCACCCCGGGGCCCGCGCGGAGTTCCAGGCCGAGGCGGACCGCCGCGCCTCCGAAGAACGCGAGGCGTTGCGACCGTGATGACGCTCACGCTCATCATCTGGGCCGCGGTGGTCATGGTCGTCATGGCGTTCGTGGTCCGCCTATTCAACGAGGATTCCACCGCCCCGCCTGCGTCGCAGGCATCGGGCGCGAGGCGCCCCGACAGTCCGGAGTGCAGCCTCACAACGCGGGTGCTCTGTAATCGTAGGGAGCCGCAGCGGCACACCCGGCCGGCCCGGCTCATCCTCTACGATCATTCGGGTCGACGCGCCAGGCCGGGGAGGCGTAGGGATAGCCGGCCACAATTTAAGATGGGCATGATTCACCTCTACGCGTCGCCCTCACCGTACCGCCCGAAGTAGGGCAGATCATCCGGCGGTGGCGTGACCACGATGTCCGGGTAACGCTGCGGGTGCCCGGGGCCCGGGTCCGGGTCGAGCGCCATGCGCGTTGCCCAGGCCAGCGCCGGCATCCACGCACGCCACCGGTCCGGATCCGGGTGCGGTGGCCAGTCGCGATAGGTGCACCACCGCCGCCGCGGCACGGTGGCCATGTGGCAGTGACGAGTGCAGAAGTCGTTGCGCCTCTTGAGCCTCGCGATGTGGTCCGCGGAGACGAAGTACTCGTTGTCGCAACGGACGCAGCGCCGCTTCTCATGGTTGATCCGGGAGTACATCAGCGGCTCGGTCGGCAACTGCAAGAACAGGTTCTCGACGCGGTTGTCGTTGTGCACGAGGTTGCAGTGCGTGACCTTCATCCCGGGGGGTATGGACTGCCCGAGAATGGTCTCCATGATGACCTGGTCCTCGTGGACCCACACCCCGTTCCGAAGGACGACGTACCGGACGCCGCTCCGTCTCCGAGTGCGCAAAATCTGCTCCGGAATGAGCACTGGTGCGGGTGTGAACGGCTCTGCACGTTTTGCTATCATCTCACCTGAAAACATCGTACTAAATCTGTGTGGCACGCAAGACCCCCGATGCGAAAGATTCAAGCGCACCGAAAAGCCTCCGCGGGTGGTCCTGCATCCGGTGGGATGACCACCTGGACGACCTGCGCACGAAGCCGACGCGGCAGATCTGCGCCGAGCTGGGGTGCTCGTTCCGGACGGTGCAGATTGCCCGGGCGGCCCGTGGCATCTCGTCGCCGGTGCGCGAGCCGCGCCAGATGCGGGTCAAGCGCCCGCGCCGTTACCGCGTCGAGGGGAACACGGACAAGTTCTCCGTCCGCATCACGCCGAGCCAGTACATGGTCGCGTTCCGGACCCGGGGTGACCTCAGCGT
>JAUPWC010000281.1 GCA_030916665.1 Verrucomicrobiota bacterium | reverse complement strand
CGGGCCGAGTGCCGGCAGGGCGGAAGCGGGGCTGGCGGCCCGCTCGAGCAGGCCGGGCTGCTGCCGACCGAGCTCGACCCCGGCGGCGCGGCTGCGCCGGGCCTCGCGGTCGAGCCGGATGGCTTCGCCGGGCTGGTCGAACTGGATGGCCTGGGCGTCGCGCAGGGTGAAGAAGGCCATCGGGTCGCCCGATGAGGAGGTCATGCCCTTGGTCAGGCCGACCACGGTGTAGGTGTCCTTGCCCAACCGCACCCGTTCGCCGAGGGCGATGCCGAGCGAGCGGTCGGCGATCATCTCGAAATGGGCCTGGCCCAGCGGCCGGCCCGCCATGAGCGGCAGCGCCTGGCCGCGATCGGCGGGCCAGTCGAGGCCCTGGACGGAGAAGCGCCAGGGTGCGCCCGCCCGCTCGCGCTGCACGGTGTGGTAAACGAAGCGGCGGGCCGACGCCACGCCGGGGACGGCGGAGAGGCGCGGCTCGAGGTCGGCGGGAATCCGGGACAGCTCCGCGAATGGTCCGCGGGTGGAGCGCTGCACGATCCAGAGGTCGGCGTCGAGGCGGTCAATGAGCAGGGTGGCCTCGTGCACCAAGCCCGCATAGATGCCGCCCATGCCGAGCACGAGCATGAGCAACAGTCCGATGCCGGCGGCGGTGAGCGCAAAGCGTCCGCCGTTGTGCCGGATGTCCTGGACCGCGAGATTCATGGCCGGGTGATGCGTCGGCCCTCGAGGGACAGGCCCGGTTTGAGCGGTGCGGCGACGCGGTCGCCGGCCTGCAGCCCCCGGGTGATCTCGACCGAGGCGGAGCCGCGCAACCCGATTTCGACCGGCGCCCAGCGGGCCCGACCGGCGCGCAGCACGAGCACGCCGGCCCGGCCGTCGCGCGGAAAGAGAAACCGGGTGGGCAGGGTGAGGACGCCGGTCCGCCGGCCGGTGGCGATGAAGACCTCGGCCCGCTGACCGAGGGTCCAGTTGGCGGGCAGCCGCTCCACCCCGACATCGACAAGAAACTCGCGGGTCTCGCGGTCGGTCTCACGGCCCAGCCGGGCCACGCGGCCCGGATAGGAGACGTCGGGTTCGGAGCGGAAGAGCACGCGGGCGGGTTGGTCCGGCGCCAGCCCGGCGCTGGCCGTCTCGTCCACCCAGGCGGAGACCCAGATCTCGGTGGGGGCGACGAGTTGCAGCACCGCGCCGCCGGGCGTGACGATGTCGCCGGGATCTCGGTCGCGGCGGACGATCAGGCCGGCGAATGGCGCGAGCAGGCGGGTGTGTGCGAGCAGTTCCTGCTGGAGGGCGACGTGGCTGACGGCGGCCGCATGCTGGGCCTCGGCCTCGGCGCTGGCGGCGGCGGCGCGCGCGGCCTCGGCCTCGGCGACCCGGAGTTTCTCGACGGCCTTGTCGCGGTCCGACTCGGCCATGGTGCGGTTCTCGGCAAGGGCGACGGCGCGGGCATGTTCGACGCGGGCCTGGTTGAGGACGGCCTGCGCCCGCCCTTGGTCGGTGCGCACGCGGGCCACGGTGGCGACCGCGACACCTAGGGAAGCCTCGGCGACCGCGAGCTGCTGACGGGCCTCGGCGTCGTCGAGGGTGGCCAGCACCTGCCCCGGCTCGACCCGGTCGCCCTGGTCCACGTTCACGGAGGCCATCCGGCCGGTGATCCTGGGGCTGATGGTGGCGGACAACCGGGCTTCCAACGTGCCGGTGCCCATGACCTCCGCCTGGACGTCACCGGTGGCGACCTCGTGCAGCTCCGCCGGGGCGGAGCGCAGGAACAGGAAGCCCGCGACGGCCGTCAGCGCGAACAGGCCGAGGACGAGTTTGATTTTCCGACCGCCGACGGTGGGTTGATTGGTGGGTGTGGGCATGGTGGGCGGGCAAGGCGGTTGCAGGTGGCGGGCAGAACCCGCCGGCGGGGTTGGTCGCGGGTGAGAGGATCAGGGTATTCGCACCGTGACGCGGACGAGACCGCGCCAGTCGCCGACGGCGTAGCCGGTGGCGGCGTCCTGCGGGTAACGCTCGCGCAGAAGCGCACGCAACGAGGAGGACTGTGACTCGGTCGTGCCGTGGCAGGCGAGGCAGGCGGGCTGGATGCCGAAGGAACGGTAAAGCCGCCACTCGGGGGCGGCGGTGCCGGTGGTTTCGATTTTCTGAATGAGGAGGGCCGGCGCGGGTTTGCCGTCGGCGACGAGGGCGGCGATACGGTCGAGCGCGGCCTGTTCGGCGGGGTCGGGGGCGTTGGCTGGGTTGCGCAGGCGGAGGCTGGTGCGCTTGACGGCGGTGACCTGCGGGAGGCCGGGGAGCGGCTCCTTGGTCAGCGGCAGGGCCCGGGTATGGCAGACGTCCACGGCCTTCTCCGGGCCGCCGGCCCCGAGGGCGGCGGTGAGCTCGGTGATCAGGCGGGTGGCGACCCGGGCCGAGGCGGCCTCGCCAGCCTGGCGCACGGCGGCGGCCTCGGGCGCGGCGGGATCAATGAAGATGATCCGGGGATCGGCTTCGGCGGCACCCGCTGCGGTCAACAGCGCGCACAAGGAGAGGAGGTGGATTTTCATCCGGGCGGAACGCTTCAGGAGCGTTTGCGGCAGAGCGACCAGCCGGCGTGGTCGAGGGAGGAGAGGGAGCCGGCGTTGCGGGCGTCGAGGCCTTCGCCGCGGAGCTGGGCGGCGGCCATGGCGGAACGCGTGCCGGACTGGCAGTAGAGAAAGAGCCGTTTGCCGCGGTGTTTTTCGAGAAAGGCGTTCCATTGGCGGCGTTCGCCGCGCAGGTCGCTGAGCGGGAGCAGCGCGGCGTCCTTGGCAGTGCCGGTGGCAAGCCACTCGGAAGGCTCGCGCACATCCACGAGGACGGCGCTGCCGGAGTTGAGGGCGGATTTGAGTTCGTCGGGTTTCACCTGCGGACGGGCGCGCCAGAGCGTCCAGGCGATGAAGGCGATGGCAGCGATGACGAGGATGGCGGTGAGGTTCATGTGACGGGCGGCACGGGGCACTCGGCCGGGGCGGCACCCGCGGGCGGGTGGTGGGAGATGTTCATCATGTAGTAGAGAATGGGAACGGCGAAGCGGCTGATGAGCAGCGAAGCCACCTCGCCCGCCATGAGGGATAGGGCAAGACCTTGGAAGATCGGGTCGGCGAGAATCACAGAAGCACCGACGATCACGGCGAGGGCGGTGAGCAGCATCGGGCGGAAGCGCACGGCGCCGGCTTCGACCACGGCCTCGGCGAGGGGCAGGCCCTGCGAGCGGCGCAGCTCGATGAAATCCACGAGGATGATCGAGTTTCTCACCACGATGCCCGCGCCGGCCATGAAGCCGATCATCGACGTTGCGGTGAAGAACGCACCCATCGCGGCGTGCGCGGGCAAAATGCCGATCAGCGACAGCGGGATCACGATCATGATGAGGAAGGGCGTGAGGTAGCTTTTGAACCAGCCCACCATGAGCATGTAGATGAGGATGCACACGGCGGCGAAGGCCAGGCCGAGGTCGCGGAAGACCTCGAGCGTGACGTGCCATTCGCCGTCCCACTTGATCGCGGGCTCCAGCTCGGAATCCGGCATGGCGAGGTGGTAGAGCGCGACTTCCGGCTGGGTGCCGCCGAACGCGCGACCGTCGAGTTTGGCCAGCTCGCGGTTCATGGCGAAGAGCGCGTAGGCCGGGCTGGCAACCGCGCCGGCGACATCGGCGGTCACATAGACCACGGGGCGCAGGTTCTTGCGGTAAAGGTTTCGTTCCCCGTCGGTGCGCTGGAGCGTGACCAGTTCGCCGAGCGGCACGAGCGGTCGCTCGCCGGCGCGGATGATGTCATCGTGGTCGGAGCGGAGCTGGATGGACAGCAGGTCCTCGGGCCGGCTGCGCAGCGGGCGCGGGAGCTCGAGCACGAGGTCCACGTCCTCGCGGTCGTGCGGCTGGTGGAGCAGGTCCACCGTGGCGCCGCTGATCGCGGTCTGGATGGTGCGGGAGATCGTGGCGACGCTGATGCCGTGCAACGCGGCCTTGGTGCGGTCCACGCGCAGATGCACGGTCGGCTGCTGCGCCTCGACATACCAGTCGATGTCCACGACGCCTTCCGTCTTGGTGAAGATCTCTTTTACCCGTGTGGCGAGGGCGAGGTGGGAATCCTCGGACGGGCCGTAGATTTCGGCGACAAGGGTCTGCAATACCGGCGGGCCGGGCGGCACCTCGGCGACCGCGAGCGCGGCGCCGTGCATCGCGGCAATGGCGGCGAGTTTGGGACGGACGCGTTCGGCGATGACGTGGCTTTGGGCGGAGCGCTCGTGCTTGGGGAGCAGGTTGACCTGGATGTCGGCCACGTTCGCGCCGCGGCGCATGAAGTAGTGGCGGACAAGACCGTTGAAATTGAAGGGCGAGGCCGTGCCGGCGTAGATCTGGTAGTCGCGCACCTCGGGCTCGGTGCGCAGGGCGGCGGCGAGTTCGCGGGCGATGCGCGTGGTTTCCTCGAGCGTCGTGCCCTCGGGGGTGTCGAGGATGACCTGGAACTCCGACTTGTTGTCGAAGGGGAGCATTTTGACCTTCACGAAACCGGTCGGCACGAGCGCCATGGCACCGAGCAGCAGCACCGCCACGAAGCCCAGAAAACCCCAGCGCCAGCGCGCGCGGGCGATCATCGGGTCCATGATGCGGTGGTAGAGCCGGGTGAAGAAGGTGTCGGGGGCCTGGTCGTGTAGGTCGGCCTCGTGGCCGGGCGAAATCTTTGGCGCATGCCGGCCCAGCACGCGCAGCGCGGCCCAGGGCGTGACCGTGAACGCCACGACCAGCGAGAACAACATGGCCGCGCTCGCGCCGATCGGGATCGGGCGCATGTACGGGCCCATGAGGCCGCCGACAAACGCCATCGGCAGCACGGCGGCGATGACGGCCCAGGTCGCGAGCACGGTCGGGTTGCCGACCTCGCTCACGGCCTCGACGGCGATCTGGTGCAGCGACTTGCCGCAGGCCGAAGGCAGGCGCTGGTGGCGCACGATGTTTTCCACGACGACGATGGCGTCGTCCACGAGGATGCCGATGGAGAAGATCAGCGCGAAGAGCGTGATGCGGTTCAGCGTGTAGCCGTAGAGGTAGAAGACCAGGAGCGTGAGGCCGAGCGTCACCGGGATGGCGAGCAGGACGACGAGCGACTCGCGCCAGCCGAGGAAAAACAGAATGAGCAACGCGACGCCGAAGACGGCGATGCCCATGTGCAGGAGCAGTTCGTTGGATTTCTCGCTGGCGGTTTCGCCGTAGTTGCGGGTGAAGGTCACGTCCACATCGGCGGGGAACAGCACGCCGCGCAGCCGGGCGACGGTGTCCTCGGCGGCGCGCACGACGGTCACGGCGTTGGCGCCGGGACGCTTGGCGATGCTGAGGGTGACGGCGGCGGCTTCCCCGTGATTTTCGATTTTCGATTTTTGATTCTCGATCGAAGGCGCGTGGTTGCCACGGCCGAACAGGACGTAGTCGGTGGGCTCGGCGGGGCCGTCGGTGACGGTCGCGACGTCGCGCAGGAAGATGGGGCGGCCTTGCGAGGCGCCGAGCACGAGGTTGGCGACGTCGGCGGCGTCGCGGAAATACGCGCCGGTCTCGACGAGCAGGTCGCGGTTGGCGGTGGCGAGGGCGCCGTCCTGGCTGCGTGCGTTGGCGGCGCGGAGGGCGGCGGCGAGGTCGTCGAGGGTGAGTTGACGCGAGGCGAGCTTCACGGGATCGACCTGCACGCGCAGCTGCCGGCGCACGCCGCCGATGAGGGTGGTCTCGGCGACGTCGGGCAGGGCCTTGATGGCGTCGTCGAGCTGCGCGGCGAGGCGGCGCAGGGCTAGGTGGTCGTGGGTGGCGCTGTGCAGCGTGACGGCGGCGACGGGCACGTCGTCGATCGTG
>JAUPWC010000280.1 GCA_030916665.1 Verrucomicrobiota bacterium | reverse complement strand
TCTGGAATGACTGTTCATACTCCGGAACCTGTTCGAACATCTTCTGCACTTCCTTCGCATAAATGATGTTCTGGTCGATCGTCGCCGTCGGCGACGGGATCATCAGGCTGAACACGACGCCCTGGTCCTCCTTGGGAGCCAGTTCCTGCTGGGCCATCATAAAGAAGGGCACGAGCAGCAGCGTGAAGAGGAAAGCCGCGGTCAGGGTAACCGGCACCCAGCCGAGGCTGGCGCCAATCATCCGTTCGTAGCGGTTGCGGACGCGGTCGAAGAAATGGTTGATCGTGCCGGTGAGGCCCTTCTCCTCGGCGTCACCGCCCTTGAGCATGTAGGCGCTCATCATCGGCGAGAGCGTGAGGGCGACAAAGCCCGAGACGGCCACGGCGCCGGCGAGGGTCATGGCGAATTCGCGGAACAGGGCGCCGGTGAGGCCGCCCTGAAAGGCGATGGGCGCATACACAGCCGCAAGCGTGATCGTCATCGAGATGACCGGGCCGACCAGTTCGCGCGCGCCCTGGATGGCGGCCTCAACCGGCGTCAGGCCCTCGCGGATGTGGCGTTCGACGTTTTCAACGACAACAATGGCGTCGTCCACCACGATCCCCACCGCCAGCACGATGGCCAGCAGCGTCAGCAGGTTGATGGTGAAGCCGAAGGCAAACATCAGGGCCATGGCGCCGACCAGCGACAGCGGCATCGCGACGATCGGAATGATGACCGAACGCAGCGAGCCCATGAACAGGAAGATGACGATGGTGACGATCAGGAGCGTCTCGACGAGCGTCTTCACGATCTCGCTGAGGGCATCCTCGATGTATTTGCTGGAATCGTAGGCGATGGTGCCTTTCAGCCCGGCCGGCAGGCTGGCCTGGATCTCCGGGAAGGTGTCGCGCACGCGCTGGATGACCTCGACGGTGCTCTCGCTGGGCAGCACCCAGAGGCCCATGAAGGTGGCGGTCTGGCCGCCAAAGCGCACCTCCTCGTCGTAGCTTTCGGCCCCGAGGACCACATCGGCGACATCGGCGAGGCGGATGATGGTGCCGTTGCGCTCCGCCACAACCATCTCGCGGAACTGCTCGACGTTCTTCAGGTCGGTGTTGGCCACGAGGCTGACGCTGAGCATGGAGCCCTTGGTGGCACCGACGGCGGAGAGGGCGTTGTTGGCGGTAAGCGCCTGGCGGACCTCGGCCGGGCTGAGGCCGTGGGCGGCGAGTTCGTCGGGCTTGAGCCAGACGCGCATGGCGAAGACGCGGCCGCCGAGGATGTCCGCCTTCTGCACGCCCTTCACGGCGGCGAGGCGGGGTTGGACCATGCGGTTCAGGTAGTCGGTGATCTGGTTCTGGTCCATCTCATCGGAGTAGAAACTCAGATACATGGACGCGAATTCGTTGTCGGCCGTCTCGACGCTGATGGTGGGCGACTCCGCCTCGGGCGGGAGCTCGTTGCGCACCTGGTCAATCTTCGAGCTGATCTGCGCGAGAGCGGCGTTGGTGTCGTAGTTGAGACGCAGGTAAACCCGGATGCCGCTCATCCCCGCGCTGCTGGTGGACTCGATGTAATTGATCCCATCGGCGCTGGCGATGGCACGCTCCAGCTGGGTGGTGATGTAGCCGCGCACCGTGTCGGCGCTGGCGCCGAAATAAAGCGTGGTGACGTTGACCACCGCGCTGTCGCTGCGCGGATACTGCCGGGTGTTGAGCTGGAAATAGGAGACGACGCCAACAACCAGGATGACAATATTGACGACCAGCGCGATGACCGGCTTGCGGATGAAAAGATCGGTGAAACTTTTGGAGAGCATGGCGGGAAGAGGATGAGACTGCGGACTACTGACCACGGACTACGGACCCGGCCGAAAGAATTCCGGCCTGTGCCCGGGAGGTGGTCATGGGTCGGTGGTCAGTGGTCCTGTTCAGGTGTTGGCGGGCTGCGGGTTGGCGCTGCTCGTGGGCTGGACGACGTTGTTGACCTGCACGGGTGCGCCGTTGCGGAGCTTGAAAACGCCGGAGGTGACGATCTGTTCGCCGGACTTCACGCCCTCGGTGATGGCGACGAGGTCGCCGCGCGTGGCGCCGAGCTTCACGAACTGCTGGCGGACGCCGAGGTATTCCTTGCCGTCCTCTCCCTTCATCGTCTCGACGATGAAGACCGAGTTGCCATAGGAGGCGTAGGCGATCGCCGTGGCGGGCACGACGACCTGCGCCTCGGCCGCGCTCTTCTGCACCTCAACACGGGCGAACATGCCGGCGCGGAGCACCTCGTCGGGATTGGCCAGGGTGGCCTGCACCGAGATGTTGCGGGTGGATGCGTCCACCTCGGAATTGATCGCCGTGATGGCTCCCTTGAAGGAGCGGTCGGCAAAGGCGTCCACCCGGATGCCGACCTCCTGCCCCGTGGCCAGATCGGGCATCTGGCGCTGCGGGATGCTGAAATTGATGTAGATGGGATTCAGCTTCTGCAGCGGAAACAGCGCCCGGCCGCGCGCCACGAACTGGCCGACGTTAACGAGCCGGATGCCGACGCGGCCGTCAAACGGCGCGCGCACCTGCTTCTTGGCGATCTGCGCCTCGATGGCGGCGACCTCGGCCAGCGACTGCTTGAGCGTGGCGTCGGCCAGGTCGAACTCGGACTTGGAGGTGGCGTTGCGGCCCCAGAGTTCCTTGGCGCGATCGAAATTGATCCGGGACAGTTCGGCACGCGCTTTCGCGGCGTCGAGCTGGGCGGCCTCCACGCTGGTGTCCAGTTCCACCAGAAGGTCGCCGGCCTTCACGGCCGCGCCGCTGTCAACGACGAGGCGGGTGATGGTGCCGTCGGCATCGGCAGCCACGGTCACACCCTCGACCGGGGCCAGGGTGCCGATGGAGTTGATGGTGGCATGCCACTGGACCGTCCGGGCCTCGGCGGTGGTGACCGCGCTCGGCGGCGACACGTGCGAAACGGACATCATCTTCTGGATCTGGGCCGCTTTGACAGCGCCGAGCGTGAGCACGACGACAACAAAGGCGGCAATGGCGATAAGGAATTTCTTAAGCATAACTTGGCGGTGGTCAGTGGATGGCGTGGATTTAAGGGAAAGTCAGCGGACGGCTGTTTGGGCGGCGGTTTCACTGCGCAGAGCGGCAATGTGGGCCTGGACCTTGGTCAGAATGCGCACGAGCGACTTGCGCTCGTTTTCGCTCAGCGGGGACAGCACCTCGGTGATGACCTTGAAATGCCCGGGCAGGAAATCGTTGAGAAACCGGTCGCCCTTGGCGGTCAGGCGCACGGACATCATGCGCCGATCGTCGGGATCGGGCTCGCGCTTCACGAAGCCATCGCGCTCCAGCGTGTCGATCAGGCCGGTCATGGTCGCGCGGGTGACGCCGGCGGCGTCGGCGAGCTCGGCGGGCGTGCGCGGGCCGCCGCATTCACAATCGTCGGCGCCCATCAGCTTGGCCGCGCGCGGCTGGGTGCTGCGCCAGAGCAGCATGAGCACCCCGAAACGACCATGGGAAATGCTGTGGTCGGACAGGTTGCGCTCGGTCATGGCAAAGACCTCGTCGCCGGTGCGGAGCAAGTGGAGAAAGGCTTCCGCCGCCGAGGGATCGAGGTCGGGAAATTCGCGGGCGGCCTCGAGCAGGCACTCGTAGCGTGGCAGGTCTTTAAGGAGCAGATGCGGCATGATCCGGAAATATCAGGAGGCTGACAGTTAGCCTCCTAATCAATTTCGCAAGCAGAGTTTTTTTGTCCGACCGTGACAGTTGTCCTGACCGGAAAGCAAAACAGCCGGCCTCGCGGCCGGCTGTGCAGCTTAACGCAGATTTTTGGATCAAAGCGCCTGGGCGGCGGCAACCACGGCCTCGGTCGTGATGCCGAGTTCCTTCATGGCGATGTTGCCCGGGGCGCTGAGGCCGAAGCGGTCGATGCCGACGACCTTGCCGTCGAGGCCGACATACTTGCTCCAGAGACCGGTGACACCCGCCTCGATGGCCACGCGCTTGCGGCACGAGGAC
>JAUPWC010000279.1 GCA_030916665.1 Verrucomicrobiota bacterium | reverse complement strand
CCTTGAGGGCGTTGATGACCTCCAGCTGGCCTTTCCGGGGGTTGAGCCGGGCGACGGTGAGGATGACGGTTTTGGCGCCGGGCAGGGGCAAGGGCGCCGATTGTTTGCCACGCAGATCGGGGCGAAGCGCCCCGGGAGTGACCACCACCTTGCTGGCCGCGGCGGGAAAGTGCCTCTTCAGCAGCTGGCGCGCGTAGTCGCTGACCACGCTGATGCGGTCCGTCTGGAACAGAAGGTGGTTGGTGCTCCAGCGCAGAAGGCGGCGGGAGCCGAGGCGTTGGATCTCCGAACCGTGAAAGGTGAGCATCAGTCGGGCCGGCCGGATCTTGTCGAAGTATTGGAGCAACAGCATCGCGAGCAAGGGACCCGGCTCAGGAATATAAAGAGTGGCGTCATTCAGTCGCTTGGCCTCACGCAAGAGCTCCCGGGCCATGCGCCATTGGCTGAGCAGGCTATGGTCGCCGGCCAGGGTCAGGCGGCGCACCCGGAAGGGCCATGCCGGCTCCGGCATTCCCGCTGGCAGGGCCGGCGCCCAGACTTCAACACCGTAACCGAGTTCATGGGCCGCGCGCGCCATCTCTGCACAGTAAACTGCGATTCCTCCCCGGTGCGGATGAAACTCATGGGTCACCAATATGAGCGATACGGCAGGGCTCAGGATCGGCATGGGTTTCGTAGGGGGATGAGAACCAGTGGCTCGTGGCCAATGGGTCCGGCATGTCGTTGCGCATCCCGGCCCAAGTCAATCAGCTAAATTTTGCGTTTTGTTTGCGTATTACTACGCAGGTGGCGGGAGGGTTTTTGGGGTTTACATGTCATGGCTATGTAACAAACCTGATTACCAATGGCACCGTCCGTTAACAACCATTCCGGCGTCGCGCTCAAACCGTTTACCGCCGAAGACGATGCGAATATGCGTGAATCCTTGAAGCGCTGCTCAGCAGCGACTTACGAGGCAGCCGCCCAATTTCGCAAGACCGGCAACACCGAGCATCTTCCGGCCATCGTGCTCGGTATCATTGAGCGATACGTCGAGCCCGACCTGCGGGCCAAGCTGAAAGATGCTGATGATGACCTGCGCATCATCGAGGATCTGGGCATCGACTCCCTGACCATGATGGAGATCGTCATTCTGGTGGAGGATGTGCTCCAGATGACGATCAACAACGAGGAGTTGCGTCACCTGCGCACGGTGGGCGATGTGAAGACCTTCATCGAAAGCAAGGTGCGCGGCCTGCCGTTGCCGAAGCCGACCAAGTTCATTCCGATCGAGCAGATTGTGTCGGTCATGCCGATCCAGCCGCCCTTCCTGTTTTTGGGTGAAGCCTCGGTCAATGCCCACGGAGCCAACGCCAAATACAAGATCAGCGGCCAGGAATTTTTCCTCCAGGGTCATTTCAAGGACAACCCCGTGCTGCCCGCCTCCATCATGCTTGAGGCGCTGGGCCAGCTCGCCGTGCTCTTCCTGCTTGAGGGGCAGGTCGGCGAAGCCGGCAAGACCGTCGATCATCGCACCATTTTCTTCACCTCCTGCGAAGGCGTGCGCTGCCACCGGGTTTGCCGCCCCGGCGATGTGCTCAACCTCTCGATCAAGCCCAAGCGCCTGAAGTCCCCGCTGGCGACCTTCGAGGGTCAGATCCGCGTCGGTCAGGAGAAGGCCGCCTTTGCCGAGGAGATCACGCTGACCTTTGCTTATGCCGAGGAAGTGGCGCAGCCGCCGACCCCGCAGGTCGCTCCGGCCGAGCAGCCGGTGGCACTCAACCCCGCCAGCCCGAAGGTCAAGTCCGCGGTCAACGCCTGAACGGTGTTGCCGCGATGGTTGACCGTCGGGGCAAAAGCGATTTTATGCGGCCCAATTTGGCTGCCTGATCAGTTTCCGCCCAGGTCGCCCGCCTTACATGAGGAAAGTCCATATCACCGGAGTGGGGTTCATCACCAGCATCGGCAACGACGCCGCCACGGTGTCGGAAAGCCTGCGGGAACTGCGCCATGGCGTGGTGCAATACCCGCCGTTCCAGAAGCCCGACGTGCCGGTAAAGGTGGCCGCCCCCATCCGCGACTTTCAGACGGATTCCACGGATCAGGAGGATTGGGTCTTCCCGGCGCGCTATCGCATCAGGCGCGAACTGTTGCGCGGCATGGCTCCGCACGGCGTCTATGCCTTCTGCGCCATGCAGCAGGCGATCGAGGACGCGAAGCTGACCGAGGCCGATGTCTCCAACGCGGATACCGGTCTTTACGCTGCCTCGGCCGGATCCCCCTTCCTGCTCGGCTACCACCTCGAACGCATGCGCAAAGTCGGCGTGATGCGCTGTCCGCCGCTCGGCATCGTCGCCTCCATTTCCGGCACCGTTAATTTCAACCTGGTCTCCCACTTCAAGATCCGGGGCGCCTCCACGGGATTTTCGTCGGCCTGCGCGTCCTCCGCACACGCCATGGCGTTTGCCTACGATGAGATCGCGCTCGGCCGGCAGAAGCGCATGTTCGTGATCGGCGCCGAGGACGGCAACGTCGAGAGCATCCTGCCCTTTGCCGGCATGCGTGCGCTGTCTTTGCAGAGCGATCCGTCGATCGCTTCGCGGCCGTTCGACACCGCGCGCGACGGCTTTGTCGGGACCGGTGGTTCCACCGTGTTGGTGCTGGAGAGCGAGGACGAGGTTGCCCGGCGCGGGGCCAAGGTCTATTGCGAGCTGGCCGGCTGGGGCCAGGCGTCCGACGGCTACAACGTGGCGATCTCCCATCCCGACGGCGACGGACTCCGCATCGCCATCGAGAACGCCCTGCGCCAGTCCGACGTGTCGCCCGACGAGGTGGACTACGTCAACGCCCACGCCACCTCCACGCCGATCGGCGACATTTCTGAGGCCAAGGCCCTCAAGGCGATCTTCCAGGATAATCCCTCGCGTCCGGCGGTCAGCAGCACCAAGGCGCTCACCGGCCACGGCCTGTCGCTCGCCGGAGCGATGGAGGCCGGGTTCTGTGCTCTCGCCATGAAGGAGGGTTACATTCCTGGGTCGGCCCACATCGCGAACCTCGATCCCGCCTGCGCGGGGCTGAACATCATCCGCGCGACGCTGCCGCAGCGGCCCAATGTCGTCATCAGCAACAGCAGCGGATTCGGCGGCGCCAACGTGTGCCTTGTGTTCAAATCGGGCTGATCACGCATGAGCGCCGGTCCGCTTTCCTCCCGCTACCGCACCGCCTTCATCACGGGTGCCAGCACGGGGCTGGGGCTGGCTTTCAGCCAGATGCTGCTAAAGGAAGGAGTCCAGGTCTGGGGCACGGCGCGCGATCCCGGCCGGCTGCCCGCCTGTGCCGGGTTTCATCCCGTGCGGTTGGATCTCGCCGACGGCGACCGCACCGAGGCGGCCTTTCGCGAGGCCGAGCGTGCGGCCGGCGGATTCGATCTGGTCATCAACAACGCCGGCTTCGGGGTTTTTGGCGCCTACGCACCGACCGAGTTCGAGGCGTGGGAGGAGCAGTTTCGCGTCATGCTGGTCAACACCGCGCGGCTGGCCCATCTCGGCTTGCGCGGTCTGCTGCTCCGGAAGGGCGGCGCGCTTGTGAACATCTCTTCCATCGCCGGAGAGTTCAGCCTGCCTTACCAGCCGGTCTATAACGCCGTGAAGGCCGGGTTGTCCGCGCTCAGCGAAAGCCTCATGTATGAGGTCAAGGGCACCGGGGTCATCGTGATTGATTTTCGTCCGGGCGACTACCGCACGGATTTCGAGGGCTCGGTGCGCCGGCCGGACCAGCCGGGACTGGACCCGCTCAACGCCGGGCGCATGGCGCGCGCGTGGACCGCTTTCGAGAAGATGATGCGGAGCGGTCCGCCGCCCGTGCATGCGGCGCAGCGGCTGCGCTCCGCCCTGTGGCGCGGACGCAGCGGCACGGTGCGCAGCGGCCGTTTTTTCCAGGCGGTGCTGGCCCCGCTCCTTGCCCGCTGCGGTTCGCTCGCGCTCAAACGCCGCGTCCAGGAGACCTATTACGGCCTATGAACCTGGCCCGTGTCCGCATTCTCGTTCTGACCTCCAGCACCGGCGCGGGCCACGACACCCGGGCGCAGGCCTTTGCGGAATGGTGCTTCGAGCTCTACCGCCACAACGTGGACGTGCGCATCGAGCAAATGCTGGAGAAGTCCTCGGGCCTGTTCAGCACCGGCGTGCGTCTCTACAACTGGATCCAGCAGAAGTCCCCCTGGCTGCACAAGGCCTACTTCCTCTTCGTCGAGGCGCTCAGCCTGCTGAACCGCCGCTCGGTGACCATCGGCCGGAGCTACTACGAGAGAACGCTGCGCGAATACCAGCCGCACCTCGTGTTCAGCGTCCACGATTGCCTCAACCGCGGCTATTTCCAGACGGCCCGCCGCCTCCTTGGTCGGGACAAGGTACGGTGCGCGACCTACTGCGGCGAATTCTCGGGCGGTTTCGGTTACAGCATCAACTGGGTCGAGCCGACCGCCGATCTCTACGTGTCGCGCACCGCGACCGCCCGCGACTACGCGGTGAAGCTGGGCATGCCGCCGGCCCGCACGCGCGTGCGCGGCCATCTTATGCGCCCGCGCCAGCACGCCGCCTTCCTTGCGCCTGCGGAACGCATCGCCTACCGCGAGCGCGAACTGGAGCTGCGGCCCGATCTGTTCACCGTGTTCCTCGCCACGGGTGGCAACGGCGCCAACAACCATGTCGCGTTTCTCGAGCAGCTGCTGCCATTCGCCGGACGCGTGCAGGCGGTGGTCATCTGCGGCCGGAACCGCCAGGCTTACAACGAGGTGCTGCACTGGCGCGCCGTGCACCCGCAGCTCGACTGCTTTCTCGACGGTTTCTCGGAGGAAGTGCATCTGCTCATGCAGGTCAGCGATGTGATCGTCACGCGCGGAGGCACGACCTCCTGCGCCAAGGCCCTGCATTTTGGCTGCCCGATCCTGTTCAACGCGCTCAACGGCGTCATGCCCCAGGAGGCGCTCACGGTGAAATTCTTCCGCAACGGTGCGGGGGCCGAGCTTGTCGAACAGCCGGAGGATCTCGGCCGGCAGGTCGAGGGCTGGCTGGTGCATCCGTTGGGCTACGAGAAATATCGCGACGATTTTCGCCGGCTTCGCTACGAGGAGGATCCGACGCTCGTCATCACCGAGCTGGTCAATCTCGCGCAGGAGGTCTCGCATACGGACTACCGCCCGGGGCCGTTTCCGGCCAAGCCGCGCAGCGCCTGATACCAACGTCCTTTGGCTATTCGGCTGTCATTGCGAGGAGCGTAGCGACGAAGCAATCCAGTCCCTCGACTGGCTCGGGTCCTTGAGCTTGTCGAAACGGCTGGATCGCCACGGCCCGCCTTGCGGGCCTCGCGATGAAAAAAGTCTATAAGCACCGGGCTTTTTTGGTAAGAGTCCGGTCAGGCTTTGGCCGGGTCGGCAACGTAGGCGCGTTCGCGGTATTCGAACCAATCGAAATCGGCGGGCTTTGCCGTGCCGGCCATGTCCTGACAGGCCACTCCCACAAAGGCGCCGGTGAAGTTCGGCAGACCGGGCATCGAAGCTTCGTCGGACAGGATGCTGGCGTCGAAATGCTGCGGCAGCCAGCGCCACTCCCGGTCCATACCTTCGACACGGTAGGCAAAGAGCAGGCGCTCCTCGTCAACCTCGACGCGCAGCTCCACCCGCTTGCCGGCGGGAATGGCGATGGGCGCGGTGAAAGCGTCGCCGACGACCCCGTCGGGGATCGCCGACATCACGCGCAGGTGCTTGCCGAGAGTCTCGTCGTGCGAGACGTAGAGGTAGTGAAACTTGGCCGCGCCGTAGTAGCAGACGAGGCCAGCCATCTGCTGAAAATGTTCGGGCTCGAACTCGACCACCGTCGATGCGCTGTAGCCGTGCGCCTGCTGGCGGCGGGCGACGAGCGCCTGCTTGAACAGGCTGCCGATGGTTTCGCGGCCGAACAGGCGCAGGTGGCCGGGGCGGGCCGTGAGGCTGAACAGTTCCTCCGGCCACGGGCTGCGCAGCCACTGGAACTCGATCGGCAATTGCGCCGTATCAAATTCATGGCGCGCGGGCGTGGCCGGGAAGGAATGCGGCGGCAAAGCCGGGGCCGGCGGGTTGAGCTGCGGGAGGCCCTGGCCGTCGGTCGTGCGCGGCCAGCCGTCCGGTCCCCAGACCAGCGGCTGGATGGCGGTCTCACGACCGAGGGTGCAGCGGCCACGGTTCTTGAGCGGGCGGCCGCAGAGGTAGGCGATCCAAGTCTGTCCGTCCTGCGTCTCGACGAGGTCGGCGTGACCGGCGCGCTGCAGCGGGGCGTCGGGCCGGTGGCGGGCGGTGAGGAACGGATTCTCGGGGTGCAGCTCATAGGGGCCGGTCAGCGTGCGGGAGCGGCACAGCGTGACGGCGTGCCCCCAGCCGGTGCCGCCTTCGGCGGTGATGAGGTAATACCAGCCGTTGCGCTTGTAGAGATGCGGGGCCTCGGTGAGACCGAGCGGCGTGCCGGGGAAGATGTTCACGCGGGAGCCGATGAGGCGGCGGTCTTTCACCGAGTATTCCTGGAGGACGATGCCGGCGAAGCGGTTGTTGCCCGGACGATGATCCCAGAGCTGGTTGACGAACCATTTGCGCCCGTCGTCGTCGTGAAACAGCGACGGATCGAAGCCGCTGCTGTTCATGTAAACGGGGTCGGACCACTCGCCGTCGATGCGGTCGGCGGTGACGAGGTAGTTGTGGAAATCACGCAGCGAGGCGCCGGACGCGCCACCGACGGAGGTGCGGCCGTAGCGTTTCACGTCGGTGTAGATGAGCCAGAACTTGCCGTCCGCATGCGTGAGACAGGGGGCCCAGACGCCGCAGGAGTCAGGGTCGCCCAGCATGTTGAGCTGGCTCGGGCGCGAGAGCGGACGGCACAGCAGGTGCCAGTTCACCAGGTCGCGCGAGTGGTGGATCTGCACGCCGGGGAACCACTCGAAGGTGGACGTCGCGATGTAGTAGTCGTCGCCGACGCGGAGGATGGACGGATCGGGGTTGAAGCCCGGCAGGACCGGGTTGCGGATCGTCGGGGTGGGGGCGCTCACGGTGGGCAAGACCTTCGCCGACTCGCTGGCCGCCGCAAGCGCCGAAGCGGCTATACCTTTAGCGCAGGGAGCCGGGATCGGCCCATGAAAAAGGCGCGGCTCGCGCCGCGCCTCGGAGATGAGTCGAAACTCAGGAATCAGGCGGCGAGGTAGGGGAGCTTCTTGGCGGTTTCTTTGACGGCGGGGACACCGTCGAGGAGTTCGCCGATGGCGTCCCAGCGGCCGTTGATCAGGGCGTCACGGGCGGATTCGCGCTGGGTGATTTTCACGCTCTGGCCGGCGAAGCGGACCTCGAGCTTCACGAGGTCGATGGCGACCTCGGTCTGCGGGTTGCTGTCCACGGCGGCGGCAATTTTGGCGATGTCCTCGCGGGCGGCGGTGACGCAGGGCATGCCGAGGGTCGTGCTGTTGCCGAAGAAGATCTCGGCGTAGCTCTCGGCGATGATGGCCTTGAAGCCGTATTTTTGGATGGCCTGCGGGGCGTGCTCGCGCGAGGAACCGCAGCCGAAGTTGGCGCCGGAGAGGAGGATCGTCGCGCCCTGGTAGCGCGGCTGGTTCAGCGGGTGGTCGGTGATTTCGCCGGTCTTCGGGTCCTTGCGGACGTCGTTGAACAGGAATTCGCCGAGACCGTCGAAGGTCACGCACTTCATGAAGCGCGCGGGGATGATGCGGTCGGTGTCGATGTCGTTGCCGACGACGGGAACGGCGCGGCCGGAAACGGAGGTGATTTTAGCGAGAGCCATGAGGATTAAGGAAAGAATTTTTAACCACGAAATACACGAATCACACGAAAGTCAGAGGGATCGATTTAGTGTATTTCGTGTGTTTCGTGGTTTACCAGTTTGGTGGTTTGAATCAGTTGACCGCAAAAACTTCGCGGGCGTCGGCGACAGTGCCGGTGACGGCGGCGGCGGCGACCATGACCGGGCTCATGAGCACGGTGCGGCCGGTGGGCGAGCCCTGGCGGCCCTTGAAGTTGCGGTTGGAGGAACTGGCGCAGAGCTGGTCGCCGATGAGCTTGTCGGGATTCATTGCCAGGCACATGGAACAGCCGGCGGCGCGCCACTCGAAGCCGGCCTCGGCGAGCACCTTGTCGATGCCTTCCTTCTCGCATTGGAGGGCGACGATCTGCGAGCCGGGGACGGCGATGGCCTTCACGCCGGCGGCGACCTTGCGGCCCTTGAGGTATTTGGCGACCTCGCGGAAGTCGGAGAGGCGGCCGTTGGTGCAGGAGCCGAGGAAGGCGACGTCGATCTTGGTGCCCTTGATGGGCGCGCCCGCGGGCAGCTTCATGTAGGCGAGAGCCTCGATGATGCCGGCCTTGTCATCGGCGGACGTGGCGGTCTCGGGGCTCGGGATGTTCTCGACGATGGAGATGCCCTGGCCGGGGTTGATACCCCAGGTGACGGTCGGCGCGATGCTGGCGGCGTCAATCTTGACGACATCGTCGTAGTGGCATCCGGGATCGGAGGCGAAGGACTTCCTGCTCGCGACGGCGGCGTCCCAGGCGGCGCCGGTGGGCGAGTAGGGGCGGCCCTTCAGGTAGGCGAAGGTGGTTTCGTCGGGATTGACGTAGCCAACGCGCGCGCCGCCCTCGATGGACATGTTACAGACGGTCATGCGCTCTTCCATCGTGAAGCCGTCGAAGGTGGAGCCGGCGTATTCGTAGGCGTAGCCGGTGCCGCCGTTCACGCCGAGGAGGCGGATGATGTGGAGGATGACGTCCTTGGCATAGACGCCGGGACGGAGTTTGCCGTTCACCTCGATGCGGCGGACCTTGAGCTGGCCGAGGGCCATGGTCTGCGTGGCGAGCACGTCGCGCACCTGGCTGGTGCCGATGCCGAAGGCGATGGCGCCGAACGCGCCGTGGGTGGAGGTGTGAGAGTCGCCGCAAGCGATGGTCGTGCCGGGCTGCGTGATGCCCTGCTCGGGACCGACGATGTGCACGATGCCCTGCTTGCCGGTGGCGCGGTCAAAAAAGGTGATGCCGAACTCCTTCGTGTTCTTGCGCAGCTCGTCCATCATGGCCTGGGCGAGGTTGTCCTTGTAGGGCTCGACGAGCTCGTTGGTCGGGACGATGTGGTCCACCGTCGCGAAGGTGCGGTGGGGCATGAGGACCGGCAGCTTGAGGTCGCGCAGCATGCCGAAGGCCTGCGGGGACGTGACCTCGTGGATCAGATGCGTGCCGATGAGCAGCTGGGTCTGGCCGTTGGCCAGCTGGCGGACGGTGTGGGCGTCCCAGACTTTCTGGAAGAGAGATTGAGGGGAGGGCATGGAGGGAAAGTGAGGGTGAAAGTGAAAGGGCAGGAAAACACAAAGAAACTAAGGAGCAAAGGAGGTTTGGCTTAGCTGCTTGGCTGCCTTGTTTGCAGCTTGAACAGGACGACATTACCAGAATCTTGCCATAACCAGAAATACTTGTTTCGTGGTCTGTGATGCCGAGAGAGTATCAATACCCGTTTGAGCTTCGGCACCTCGTTTACTTCCGCGAAGTGGCCCGGCAGCTCCATTATCGGAAGGCGGCGGAGTCTCTTGCGGTGGCCCAACCGGCGCTTTCGCGCAGCATCGCCCAATTGGAGAAGGAGATGGGCGTGGACCTGCTCAACCGCACCCGCCGACGCGTCGAGCTGACCACGGCAGGGCGGGCGTTTCTGGAGCGGGTCGAGCCGCTCTTGCGGGCGTTGGCGGCGGTGCCGGGCGACATCCAGGCGCTGGCGGGCGGACAGGCCGGGCATGTGCGCGTGGCGTTCACCGGTTTGGCGATGGCGACCGTGCTGCCGGGCATCCTGCGCGAGTTCAACCGGCGCTATCCGGGCATCAAGGTCGAGCTGAACGAGTCGCCGACCTCAGCCCAGCTTGAGTCGCTCAAAAACGGTGAGATCGCCTGCGGATTCTTTCACCCCGATGTCACTGCCCCGGCCGGGTTCTCGACCAAGCTGCTCCTGCAGGAAAAGAACGGCGTGTTACTGCCGGCGGAACACAAGCTCGCCAAGGCGCCGAAGCTGCGGCTGCGCGACCTCGCCGACACGCCGTTCGTGATGTTTCCGCGGGCGCACAATCCCGGTTTCTACGACCGGGTGCTGGCGGCGTTTCAGTCGGCCGGCGTTACGCCGCGCATCGCCGACGAGGTGTGGCCGCGGGCCAACGCCATCGGCCTCGTCCGCGCCGGACTCGGCGCGACCTTTATGGCGCCGTCCGAGGCGAAACAGCTGCCCGAGGAGGTGGCGTTTCGTCCGCTCGACGGTCCGGCGCCGGAGAGCCGGCTCGTTCTCGGCTGGCGCAAGGACGCGCCGACCGATCCCGCGCTCGGGGCGTTTCTGGTCGTGGCCGGAGCGGCGACCGCCTGATAAAAATGTATCGTGCATAAACGTATTCAGACATTTCCTGAAAACCCACCCTTCCGTCATCCTGAGCGCAGCGAAGGATCCAAGCGCGGGATGTGGCCGGACATCTCCCCTGGTTCCTTCGCTGCGCTCAGGATGACACGTTGAGAAAATTGAATCTCCGTCCTCCCATCGTTCTCCTCTACACCACGTTTCCGAAGATTTCGGAGACCTTCCTCCAGCGCGATGTCGCGGCGTTGCAGGCCAAAGGGCTGAACCTGCGGATCTATTCGCTCTGGGGCGGCGGCGGGGAGTTCCGGGGATTGCAGGTGCGGAGTTTCAACAAGTGGCGGCTGGTGCCGCTGTTCCTGCTCGAAATTCCGTGGCAGTGCGTGCGGCGGCCGCGGCTGATCCGCGACCTGTTCGAGGGTGTGTTCACGCGGGCGGCGCCGTCGTGGCTGAATTTCTGGGAGAACATGCTCGGGGCGGGCTTCGCGGGGTGTTTCCATCGCGAGTTGCAGCGCGATCCGCCGGCGCTGGTGCATGGAGCCTGGGCCGGGGCGCCGGCCACCGCCGGCTGGGTGCTCTGGCGCATGTTCGGCTGGCGCTACAGCAGCGGGGCACACGCCTACGACATCTACGAGCACGGCGGCGACTGGTGGCTGCTGGAAAAGCTCCAGCACGCCCGCTTCATCCATGCGTCCACCGAGGCCGCGAAGCGCGAACTCGTGGAACGCGGCGTGCCGGCGGGGAGGGTTCACGTCATCCGGCGCGGGCTGGAGGCGTTTCCGCCGCTCAAGCCGCTCCGGACCAACCGCACGCCGGTGCGACTGGTCTGTGTGGCGCGGCTCGTGGCCAAGAAGGGACTCGACCACCAGTTGCGCATCTACGCCGCGCTAAAGCGGGCGGGCTTTGCTTTCGAGGCGCGCATCGTGGGCGATGGGCCGCTGGGTGCGACGCTCTTGGCGCTCGCGGCGGAGCTCGGGGTTTCGGGCGAGGTGAAGTTCCTCGGACGTCTTGAGCAGCCGCAGGTTTGGGAGCAACTGGCGTGGGCCGACGTGCTCCTGCACACGGGCGTGATCGCGCCGAGCGGCGATCGCGACGGCCTGCCGAACGTCATTCCCGAGGCCATGTCGGCGGGCGTGCTGGTGGTGACCTCGCCCGTGTCGGCCACGACCGAGGCCGTGCAGCAGGAGCGCACGGGGCTCGTGTGCGACGTGGATCTGCCGCTGGCGTGGCAGGTGGCGCTGCAGCGGCTCCGCGACGACGATCAGCTGGCCGAGCGGCTGCGGGCCGGCGCACGCCGCTGGGTGGAGGTAAACTACGATGCGCACCGCAACACGGACCGGCTGGTCGCGTGCTTCGAGGAGGCGATGAAGCCATGATCTATTACGACACGACCAAAATGGGTGCGGCCAAGCATCGCTCGGGTTTGATGCGGCTGAGTTCGCGCATCCGCGAGGAACTGGGGTCGGTCGTGACCGAGGTGGCGTGGGACGGCCGCCGGCGCGGCTACGTCAGCGGCAAGCCGGCGGCGCCGGTGCCGTTCAAGGCGGATGACTGGCTGCTGACGGTGGAACAGTTCTGCGAGGCTGACCGGCCGGGTTTCCGCGCGTTCGTGGCGAAGCCGCCGTGCCGGCTGGCGGCGATGTTCCATGACGCGATTCCCGTGCGCTGGCCGCACATTTCCTGGCCGCAGAGCGTGCAGCGGCATCCGGAATACATGAAGCTGCTGGCTTCGTTCGATCGCACCTGGGCGATCTCGGACGCGACGCGGCGCGACTTCACGGATTTCTGGCGCTGGCAGGGCGTGACGCCGAAGTCCGCGCCGCAGGTGATTGCGCTGGGGGCGGATTTCGACGGCGGAAACCGCGTGGTGCGCGATCCGGTCGTTCCGCGCGGACGACCGTCCCTGCTGTGCGTGGGCATTGTGGAGCCGCGCAAAAACCAGACTTTCCTGGTCGAGGTGGCCGAGGCGCTGTGGCGCGACGGGTTGGATTTCGAGCTGCATGTTGTCGGTCGGGTGAACCCGCATCACGGACGTCCGATCGAGGTGCGCATGGACAGGCTCCAGAAGCGCGAGCCGCGCTTCCACTTTCATGCGGCGGCGGGTGATGAGCGGCTGGCGCGGCTCTACGCATCCGCGCGGGCCGTGGTGTTTCCGACCCTTGCCGAAGGCAACGGCCTGCCGATCCTGGAGGCGCTGTGGCGCGGCGTGCCGGGTGTGTGCAGCGACCTGCCGGTGCTGCATGAAAACGCCGACGCGGGCGGTTGCCTGATGGCAAAGGTCAACGATCCGGCCGACTGGTCGGCGAAACTGCGCACGGTGCTGACCGACGAGGCGGAATGCCGGCGACTGCAGCGTGAGGCGACGGGCCGGCCGTTGCCGCGCTGGAGCCAGACGGCGCGGACGCTCATTGACGGACTGAAGTAAGCCGGTGGGCAGGGAGCTTGCTCCCGCCATGACGTTCGCACCGGTGGCGCCAGCAAGCTGGCCGCCCACAGTGACAGATCACATCTGCTTCACGGCGTAGGCCATCGCGGCGGCGATCTTCTCGAGATCCTCGTCGCTGTGCAGGGCGGAAACGGCGGTGCGGATGAGGTCCTTGCCCGGAGGCACGGCGGGGGCGATGGACATGACGGTGAACACGCCCTTGTCGAGCAGCGCGTTCCAGAAGCGATAGACCAGCTCCTTCGAGCCGAGCACGATCGGCACGGCGGGGGTTTCGCTGCCCCAGATGTCGAGGCCGAGTCCCTTGAGCATCTCGCGATAGCGCTTGGTGTTCTTCCACAGACGTTCCAAGTGCTGGGGTTCGCTCTGCATGATGTCGAGCGAGGCGGAGGCGGTGGCGGCCATGGCCGGGCTGATGGCCGCGCTGAAAAGGGTCTGCTTGGAGTTGGTGCGCAGATACTCGATCATCGCGCGGGAGCCGGCGACGAATCCGCCGGTGCTCGCGAGCGATTTCGAGAGCGAGCCGCAGATGATGTCCACCTGTTCGTTCAGCTTGAAATGATCCACGGTGCCGCGGCCCTGGCGGCCGAGCACGCCGAAGCCGTGGGCGTCGTCGAGCACGGTGAAGCAGCCGTGCTCCTCACCGATCTGCGCGAGCTCGGGCAGGCGGCAGATGTGGCCCTCCATCGAATACACGCCCTCGACGACGAGCATCTTCGGGGTGTTGTGCGGCACGCTCTTGAGGATTGCGCGGAGGTCCTCGGGGTTGTTGTGGCTGAACCGCTCGACTGTCGCCATGGACAGGCGGGTGGCGTCCACCAGGCAGGAATGGATGTTTTTGTCGGCGAGGATCAGATCGCCCTTCTGGGCGAAGGAGGCGACGGCGGAGCAGCAGGAGATGTAGCCCGCGACGCTGACGTGGCAGGCCTCCCGGCCGATAAAGGCGGCGAGCTTTTCCTCCAGCGCGGTGTGGTAGGCGCGGGAGCCGTTGGAAATGCGCGCGCCGGTGGTGCTGGTGCCCCAGGTGTTGGCGGCGGCGCCACAGGCCTCGATCACCTTGGGATGGAAGGACAGCCCGAGATAATCGTTGCTCGACAGCATGATCATGTCGCGGCCGTTCAGGCGGATGCGGGTGCCCGACTGCGACTCCATGGCGTGGTAGTAGGGCTTGTATTTCAGCCGCATCTTGGTCGCGTAGTCGTCCAGCGCACGCTCAACGATGGCTTTCTTGGTCTTGGAGAACAGGGACAGGGCCATGGAATTTCTGGCCGACTAGACGTAAGTTGCCGGGCCTTAGCAACCGTCATCTTTTCCCGGGGCGGGACGTAAAAACGGCGTCCCGGCTCAACCGCGGCGAGGCAGGGAGTTCATCCAGGCAGTGAACTCGGCCGCGTAATCCGGCCAGGTCTTGAGATGCCGGGCACGCGCGGCCGCGGCCAAGGCGCTGAGTTCCGCCGGGTTTTCGAGCAGACGCCGGATCGCAGCGCCGAGGGTGGCGGCATCCACGGTGTCGAGCGGCACGCAGCCACCGCCGTGCGCGGACTCACCCAGCGCGCCCCGGCCGGAACAGAGGCAGGGCTTGCCGTGCTGCAGGCTTTCCAACACCGGCATGCCGAAACCCTCGACGATCGACGGATAGACCGTGAACGCACAATTGCGGTAGGCGGCGTGCAATTCGGCTTCGGGCACCGAGCCCGGAAAAATCAACGGACGCCCCGCCAGCCGGAGCGCCTGGATACGGGCCAACGCCGCGCCGGCGGTGTCGGCGCGCGGCATGCCGATCAGTTGCAGCTCGAACTTCAGGCCCGCGGTCCAGAGTTGCTCGCAGGCGTCGAGGAGGGCGAGGTGGTTCTTGCGGCCTTCGATCGTGCAAACACAGAGGATGCGCGGCAGGCCGGTGGGTGCGGGCGCGGGGCTGGGGTCGGTGTGCGCGCGGTCGATGGCGAGCGGGATGGCGCGGACCGGCGGGGTGTTTGCCACGCCGAGCCACTTCCAGTAACCGCGCAAGGCGGCGGCGGAGTCCTCGGAGATGGCGGCAACGCCGTCGAACACGAGCAGTTCGCGCAAGTAGGCGGGAAATCGCGCCACGGTGCCGGCGGGGGTCAGTTCCGGATATTTCAGCGCGATGGCGTCGTAGAAGATGGCCACGCGCGGCCCGGCGACGGCGGCCAGCAGCTCCGGAAGGCGTGCGCCGACTTTCGCGGAAAACAACTCGGGGCAGATGAGGCCGTGCGCGGCGGGCAGGGTCGGTTTGCGGCCGAGCCAGCGGGAGCCGGCGCCGGCAAGCTTTTGCTTGAGGGTCCATTTGGCGCCGCGTGATTTGCCGGCGCCACCGGTCTGGTCGCGCAGCACGGCGGTCTCGTCCCGGCGCAGCGCGCGCCAGCCGATCAGGTGCGGATCGTAGCAGATGGGAGTCACCGGTCCGGTGGTGACCAGCTCATTGAAGAAGGTTCGGCAGACGCGCTGGATGCCGGTCTGGGCCGACGTGTGGCTCGTGTGCGAGGCGTCGAACAGGATCGGTCGCGCGCTCATGGGGCGTTCTCGACGCGCAGCGTCAGCACCTGGAAGGCGGTCGGCCCGAGCGGCGCGCCTTCGTGGGCAAAGTTGAGCTCGATGCGGTTGCGCTGACCGGTAACGAGCGGAATCCGGATGCGCCAGGGCGGCGGGGTGGTGAATTCCGCATGGAAGTCCTCCTGTCCGTCGGTCCGGCGGGTGAGCTTCCAGGCGCCGCTGGGCGCGGTGGTGTTTTTGCGCGGGGCCAGCTCCAGCAGGAGGCTGCTGGCGGAGTGCGGCAGCAGGTCAAACGTGGCCGCGTCGGAAAAGTGGTCGGGCGGGCCGTTCACCGGTTGGACTCCGCTCATGGCGAAGACGCGATTGCTTCTCTGGAGGAGGACGAATTCCCGTCCCGTGAGAATCTTCGGGGAATTGGCGTCGAAGGTGTCGCCCCACAGGCGGCCCACCAGCACGGCGGCGGGCGCGGGTATGGAGTCGCGCTGCTCGTTGCGCACCCAGTTGCGGAGGTAGCCGCCGCTCTCCTCGCCGCGCGCGCCGAAATACAGATGGCTCTCCGGGAGAAAATAGGTCGCCCACATGCCGTGGAAGAAAGCCATGCGGAAGGTGCCGGCCTCGACCAGCACCGGCGCGTCCAGCAGCGCGCCGCGGGACTGCTCGCGCAGGTCGAACCAGTCGGCGGAGATGACCTTGCGGTCGCTCCACTTGTAGGCGTCGCGGCAGTTCATGAAGTTGGCGTAGAGCATGAACACGGCGACGACCGCCAGCGCGGCGTTGGTCAGGCGGCGGGCCGTGCCTGAAGTTGCGGCGCGGTGGCGGGCGAGCAGTTCGACCACCGCCACGGGGAACAGCAGCACCACGAAGATGCCGGAGAACTGCACCGTCTTTTGCCAACCGTAGGCGAAGCCGGTGACGACCGTGTAGCCGAGCAGAGCCATGCTCCCGGCGAGGGCGGCGCACAGCCCGAAGGGATCGGCGCTGCGGCGGACCGCCGCGCCGACGAGGGTAAGCATCAGCGCGGTCAGCGGCCAGCCGAACCACCAGCCGAGTTCCTTGGCGCCGGAGATGCTGAGCGTAAACAGCGCCGGCACGTATTCGGCCAATTCGAGCGGGTTGAACAGATTGGCCCAGGTGGCGTCGGCCCGGGCCTGCTTGAACGAGGCGAAGAAGCCCAGCACCGCACGGATCGTGGTGGCGGGATTGAGCAGGAGACCTGCGAGCAGGGCGGCGGTCAGGACGAGGCCGGGGCGCCAATAGTCGCCGAAGGGCCGGCGGAACCACGGGCGCAGCCAGAGCAGCCCGCTGGAAAGAAGCGTGAATGGCACCATCTCGGGGTAGCTGCACAGGAGGCCGTGCAACGAGAGCGCGGCGAGCGTGGCCCAAGCCGTGAAGGACGGTCCGCGGTCGGCCGAGGCGCGGATGGCGCGTTCGACGGCGATAATCAGCGCCGCGCCGACGAGCGTGCCGAGCAGGTTGGGCAGGTTCGAGTTGCCGTGGAAGAAAATGAAGACCGGCTGGACGCAGACGATGGCGATGCCGGTGAGGCGTGCGGGCGTGCCCGTCACGAAGGTGCGGAGGGCCAGCCAGACCAGCGCGAACCAGACGATGGCGAGGCTGGCGGTGGCGTAGAGGTAAAGCTTGAGCGGGGAGACGTTGATGACCGACGAAGCCAGCGCGAGCAGCGCTTCGCCACCGATGCGTCCCCAGTCGGGCTTCAAGCCGATGAGGGCGGAGGTCGTGTTGGTCAGCGGCTGGGTGGCGCTCATGTCCGGCAGCTCCATGTAGGAGTGGCGCTTGAGATGTTCGGCCCCCGCGACCCAGAAGAAACTGTCGTGGTTGCTGGTGCCGTCGTAGAACAGCGAGGCCGGCGCCTGGATCACGGGCCAGAGCAGCAGCACAAAAAAGATGGCGCCGGCGGCGCCCGCCGCTCGCGGAAACGGCCGGCAGACACTCCGGAGATCCTGCCAGAGACTTCGGCGGGTTCGCGGCAGGAGGAACGTCAGCAGAATGGGTGCGAGGCAGCCGTAGGCCCAGACACCGCGCAAGGGCACGAAGAAGTTTACCGCGGCGACCGCGGCCAGCAACAGAACGAGTCCGGCAACCGCCGCGAAGGCGAGCCGGTCCACGGCTTCGGTGTCGGTCAGCAGCGAGGCCAGCCAGTAGCCGGTGATCAGCATGCTCAGCGGCAGGGCGGTCAGGATGAGGAGGCCTTCGAGCTGGTTCATCGCGCGGGCTTACCAGCTGGCCACGGCTTCGAGGCGGCGCCGGTAGCGCGCGCCGACGACCGCGGGGGAGAGTTCGGTCTCGATGGCCACACGCGCGTTCTCGCCGAGGCGGCGGGCGAGGGCGGGATCGCCATGCAGCTGCTGCATCCACCAGGCGGCGTGGTCCACATCGGGCTCCGCCCACACCTGACCCTTGGTGTAGGGGCCGTGGTTCTTTTCCAAAGTGACGAGCGAGGCGCGCACCGGGCAGGCGCGCTCCGGGCGGACAAAGTCCGTGGTGCCGGACCAGTCGGTCGAAAGCACCGGCTTGCCCAGATACATGCACTCCGCCACGGCCAGCCCGAAGCCTTCGGCGCGGTGCAGCGAGACAAAACAGTCGCAGGCCGACTCCAGTTCGTAGATCTCGGTGCGGGAAAGCGTCTGGGTGATGAGCGTGGTGCCCGACAGCGAGGCGACCGCCTCCCGCAGGCGCGTGAAGTCGTCGGGATTGCGCGGAACATTGTGGACCTTGATCACGAGGGCGGCGCCGCGCCCGGCGAGGCCGGAGCGACGGAAGGCCTCGATGACCGCGGCGGGATTCTTGCGTTCCGAGTAGGAGTTCAGGTCGTAGAGAAAAAGAAACAGGAACTTGTCGGCCGGCAGACCGTATTTGGCGCGGAAGTCACCCTGCGGCCGGGTGAAGCCGATGGCGTGCGGCATGGTGAGCACGGGCAGCGGAACTTTCTGGGCGATGGCCTCGGTGGTGAAGCGCGAAGGCGTCCAGATCTCGTCGAAGTGGTCGGCGTGGTGGACCCAGGCTTCGGGAAATTCCGGCAGCTCCCACGCCCAGTAGGCGATGTTGTAGCGTCCGCGGCGGAAGCCCGCACCGTGATGGTGGTCGATGTCGCGCGAGACGGGAGCATCGAGGTGAAACACGTTTACCGGATGCGGATTGTCCTCCTGCAGCCGCGCGGCGAAGGTCGTGTCGGTCTGTGGGTTGATGCAGTTCAGCTTAAGGTTGATGAAGGCAGCGGGCAGACCGGCGGCGTCGGCCGCCCGGGCCATGCAGCGAACGGACTCACCGACACCGAGATCCGCCTTGAAGAAGCCCGCGATGTTCAGGCCGAGCCGGAGGAAGCGGCGCGCGAAGGCGGCATTCCACGGCGCGGTGCGGTTGGAGAAGTCGAACAGGACTTCGTCGTCCGCCTCGACCCGTTGGATGCGCAGGCGCCGGTTGCGCGGTTGCTGGCGCCAGGTTTGCAGGAAACCGAGGCCGGTCAGCCGGCCGAGCCAGGCGAGGCAATTGCCGAAGCCCACGCCGCGCAGGGCCAGCACGAGTTCGTGGCCGGGCACCGGCGGCTTGTTGCCGAGCGGGATCGTCAGGCGAAAGGGCCCTTCGGGCAGGGTCGGGTGAGCCGCCATCAGCGCGCCATCGAGCTTTACCAGCAGGCCGAGATCGCCCCGGGAGGCCGGTTCGGCGGTGGCGGGCCGGACTTCGCCGACGATGGTCAGCTTTTCCACGTCGGTCAGCGAAGGCAGCGACAGGCGCCCCTCCTCGCGTATCCAGAACGAGTCCGTCACAACTTCGTCGTGAAAGAGACCGGAGAACTTGGAACGGAGGCGAAATGACATGCCAATCAGGGCATTTAGGGAACAGACACGGACAGATTTTCAACCATGAATCCGAGTTCCCGCGGATCGTGGTCGCCGGGGCGGAAAGTCGCGCCCTCGAGCCGCCAGGACAGCCGGTTCAGGCCGCCGATCAGGGCCAGACTGACCGTGCGGGTTTGAGCGCCCGGATTCGCGCGCAGGATTTCCTGTTCGCCGTTGTGCAGCACGACGACCGAGCCGGCGGGTCCGTCGAGCCGGAAGCGCAACGTGGCGGCCGGTGCGGCGGCTTCCGTCCAGATGCCCAGCACCGCTTCCCGGGCCGCCCAGCGCCAGCGGTTGGTTCCGTTTTGTTCGAGCGAATACCAGCCGGTCAGGGCCAGCAACGAGGGCGTCGGGTCCGTCGTGCCATCCCAGGTTTCCAGATAACGCGGATCCGCAAAGTCGGGCAGCCGGGGCTTGGGTGACGGGTTGAGCAGAAACACCCGCACATGCGCGGGCTGAAGGGTGGGGCGGATCTCTTGCCGTCCCGTGATGCGCAGGGCCTGGGTCAGGCTGACGGCGCTATCGGGGTAGGCGCGCGTGTCGATCCAGAGCGCGGCGAAACCGGCCTGTTCGAGCGCGGCCAGCATCCGGTCGGCCGGCTGCCGCGCCACGTATCCGGCCCAGCGCTGAGCGGGCGTCTGGGCGAGGTGTCCGTAGGAATAGTGCAGCGCATGCGAGGTCAGGTAGGGCAGCAGGTGCTCGTAATCGGGCATCGAGCCGATGCGGGCGGATTCCGGAAAGGCCATGACCGGCAGTTGGAATATCATGGCACCGGCGGGCAGGGAGCGCTCAAGGCTGGCGGTCAGGGCGGCGTGTTCCTGCCAGCGCAGGTGGTTGCGCGCGCGGGCGGTCGGATCAGCCAGCGGTGGAGTCTGATCCCAGACGGCGAGGCCGGTCAGAGCCAGGGCGAGAGGAACCGAGAGTGCCCGCCGGCGCAGGCGGTGCGTGAGCCACCCGCCAAGAAACAGCAGCGCCCACACCTGGGGAAAGATGCTGATGCGAGAACCGGCGCGGAAAATGTCGAGTCCGGCCGCCCCCAGCCAGGTGTTGAGGCCACCCGCGACGCCGAAGGCCACGATCCAGGCCAGTCCGAGGCCGGTATCGGGGATTCGCCGCGGGCGGCGCAGCAAGCGGCGCACATCCCGGAGCAACAGGCCGGCGAGGGACAACAGCCCGACAATCCCGAGATAGTTGTAGAAAAACTCGCCACGCCCCTCCCGGCGCTCGAAGTAGGCGCGTCCGAGCTCCCGCAAAACCGGGGCGCGGTGATCCGCCGGCGGCACGAGCCACTCCGCCGGACGCAGGGCGTAGGTCTGCAGATCGCCGGCACTGCGGACCAGCGCGGTGTTTTCAGCCGGCCCGAGTCGGTGGAGGACATGCCGGGCGTTGACGGCGACGAACCCGGCAATCAGGACGCCGATGAACAATAGCAAGGGTGTCAGCCGGCGGCGCGGGATTCTCTGCAACAGACCGAGGACCAGAGCGCCGCCGGCGACGACGCCCGCGAAGTAAGCGAGGTAGGGATTCCCCTGGGCGAGCCACAGGGCCAGCCCGATCGCGAGCCATTGCCACGCCCGGCCCGGTGCGCCGCCACGGTGACTGGCCCGGGCGCAAAGCAGGACGAGCGGTGGCAGCGTGAAAGTTTGCGAGAAACTCAGCGTGACGCCCCAGCGCAGGTTGTAGGTGCAGAACGCGAACGCGAACGCGAGGGCCACGGCCCATTCCCAGCGCCACCGCAGCCAACGGGCACACAGGTAGAACGATCCGGCGTTGAGGCCGAAAACAACCGCACTCATCAGCTGGACGGCGGCAATCAGGCCGAGCGGAGCAGCCAGGAAACCGGTCAGAACGAAGGCGATTCGATCAGGCACGGGGTAACCGGTCCAATCGGCCCGAACGGGAGCGCCGAGCGCATCGGGCGCGTCCAGACCGAGGAGGGTGGACGCCGGCTGTTCGCCGGCGATCTTCGCACGCGCATAGACTTCGAGCGGGTCGCCCTCGAGCCAGTGCGGCTCGCTCCATGCTGCGAGCGACCAGCGACCAAACAACCCGGCGGCCAGGAAAACGGTCGCGACGGCCACCAGCACGGTCTGGATCCAGAGGGTTGGCCTGGCGGGAAAAGGGGCGGACATGCTGCGCCGTCTTCATGGTCGAATTGTCCGGATTCGCCAATCCCAATACGGCCACTTCCTTGCTGACGCCGGGCGCGAAATCGTAATCGTAGCCGCCGTCACCCCACATGAGCCGTCCGGCCCTCAGCTTTGTCGTGCCGCTTTACCACAGCGCCGACACCATCACCACCGTTGTCCGCGAAATCGAGGCCCTGTCCGTCGAAGGGGGGCACGAGCTGATTCTGGTGAACGACGGCAGCCGCGACCGCACGGCCGCCGTGTGCCGGGAACTGCTCGCGACGGCGCGCATCCCGATCACGTTCGTCAACCACGCACGCAACTTCGGGGAACACAACGCCGTGCTCACCGGCTACCGGCACGCGCGCGGCGAATACATCGTCAACCTTGACGACGACGGACAGAATCCTCCGGCCGAGGCGCTGCGTCTCTGGCAGCACGCGAAGGCCGGCGGCCACGATGTCGTCTATGGCCATTACGCCGACAAGCGGCATTCACTCTGGCGCAACTTCGGCAGCTGGCTCACCAACCGGCTCACGGACTGGCTGCTCGACAAGCCGCGCGGGTTTTATCTCTCGAGTTTCCGTTGTGTGAGCGGGTTTGTGGCGAAGAAGGTGGCCGAGCATCAGGGCCCGTTCCCCTACGTCGACGGCCTGATCCTACAGGTCACGCAGGACATCGGCGCCGTCGAGGTGCGCCATGCCGAACGCTCGGCCGGCCAGAGCGGCTACAACCTGCGGCGCCTGCTGCGGCTGTGGGTCAGCACCTTCGTGAATTTCTCCATCATGCCGCTGCGGCTCGCGACCCTGCTCGGGTTGCTGATGGCGGCGGCGGGCCTGGTCGGTCTGGCGGTCGTGTTCTACCTGCGCCTGACGCAGCAGGGCCCTGATTACGGCTGGGGCACCTTGATGGGGGCGCTGCTGGTGTTTTCCGGGGCGCAACTGGTCATGCTCGGCCTGATCGGCGAGTATCTGGGCCGGATGTTTCT